>JAQUMQ010000030.1 GCA_028718045.1 Actinomycetota bacterium | reverse complement strand
ATGACATAATGCCTGACAGCATAGAAGCAGGTACGTTTATAACAGCGGCAGCTTTATGCGGGAAAAAAGTCGAAATTGAAGATGCGATTTGGGAAAGCATGGGTATATTTTGTTCCAAATTAAAAGAAATTGGAGTAAATATCGATAGCAAGGGAGACAGAAGCATAGTAGTTAAAAAATCAAAAGGAACCTTAAAGCCCATATATATTTCGACCCTTCCGTATCCAGGATTTCCTACGGATTTACAACCCATCATGACCGTATTGTTATCCGTTATTTCGGGAATTTCGATTATAACGGAAAATGTTTTCGAAAATAGATTTATGTATGTAGATGAATTAAATAGAATGGGTGCGAATATAAAAATTGACGGTCATCATGCCGTGATTACAGGCGTAAACAAGTTATCGGGAGCACCTGTGAGTTCCACCGATTTGAGAGCAGGAGCTGCTTTGGTGCTTGCAGGATTAGTCGCAGACGGGACCACGGAAGTGCATGAAATTCACCATATACTTAGAGGCTATGAGAATTTTGATAAGAAGTTAAGAAATTTAGGCGCAGACATCATAAAGGCAAGCTAGATCTTGAAGTATGCTTAAGATTTAAAAAGTGATGTGGTTTAAGGTTTTTATGTCGAGCAAAGCACATTTGTTTTATTTGAATTTGAGATTTAAAATAAGTTATCAGACAATATCTTAAATATTTGATTTAGCTTTATGGTTAAAAAGAAAAACAGTGGCAGGGAAGATAATAATAAAAACAACATAAATCATGATTGTGAGCTCGAGAATCCTTTAGCCGCAGATTATAATCTCGATGGAGATTCTTGCCAAAAAGCTGAGGAAATCTATGATTTGGCGGAAAGCAACAATAATGATTTTGCCAAATCAGAAGACGATTCGGGGAGCAATCCCGTGCCTGAGGACATCGGATTGATAAAAACACCCGAATTATCGGTTCGGAAAATCAACAAAGAAGAAACAAAAACAAGATCAGGATTTAAAAATCTTCCTTTATATGCAAGGATTCTTATTATTATTTTTACTTGTGTTTTTGGCATAGTTGCGATTGGAGGAGGTTTATTTTACTGGTATATAAACAAAGCAAATAAAATAATGAATTCGATTACGAGCTCGGAAATCGAAAGCATTCTGACTCCTGTCGAATCCAGTCAGGAGCCTGTCTCTATACTTATTTTAGGCAGAGATTCGAGAGATGAGGAAAATGATCTTGGAAGGGCTGATACAATCATGGTTCTGTATCTTAATCCCATACAGAAGCGTGCCACACTTTTATCCATACCAAGAGATACTCTTGTTGACATCCCGGGGCATGGAAAAGATAAAATAAATGCCGCTTATGCATTTGGCGGAGAAGAATTGATGATAAGAGCAGTATCAAGTTTTCTTGATGCCAAAATCAACCATTTTATAACGATAGATTTTGATGGATTTGTAAAGTTAATCGATGCGCTCGGAGGTGTAGATATAATTATCGAAAGGCCTTTAATAGATGCAAAAACCGGAGCAAATTTTTCTCCGGGAAAACATCATCTTACAGGCGAACAAGCATTGGCTTACTCAAGAAGCCGTTCAACCGAGCTTGCCGATATCGGAAGAATTCAAAGACAACAGCTTTTATCCAAGGAACTTATAAACCAAAAGTTAAATACGCAATATCTTTCAAAAATTCCGGATTATTTCAATATACTGGTAGAGAACACAAAAACGGATCTCGATCTTCTTTCGATACTTAAATACGCAAAAGCCGGACTATCATTTGACTCTGAAAACTTTGAAACGGCGATCATTCCCACCCATTCAGACTGGATAGAGAATAAAACTATAAGTGTCCAGATTCCCGACGTGGATGAATCTAAGGCAATGTGGCAGAGAATACTCGTAGGGGAGCCTGCAAGTAAGTATAATGCCACATATTCCATAGCCGCAAATGCGATTCCCGATGCGCTGGCTACCGGCATGACATATGACATTGCAGTTAAGGTAAAAAACACAGGTGCGATCAAATGGGAAAATGGCGGGTCAACCCCTGTTTTTTTGGGTTATCATTGGATTAACTTCGATACCAAGGAGATGGTCGTATTCGATGGTAAAAGATCTGTTCTTCCACAGGATGTGGTAAATCCGGATGAAGAAGTAACGTTTGATATGAAAATAAGCTCGCCGCCGGATAAAGGCAAATATATACTTCAGATCGATCTTGTTAAAGAAGGTGTGACATGGTTTTCGTATCAGGGCGTACCGCCTCTCGAAAAATATTGTACGCTCGATATTTCTTATTCGGCTCAGTATGATGATGAAAATTCGACTCCGATTTATCTTGATCCCGGACAGGAATTTACATCGCAGGTTGTTGTAAGAAATACCGGTTTCTTGCTGTGGGAACATTATAAAAAAGTCGGAAGGATCGATCTTGGTTGTCATTGGATAAACAGAGATACGGGCGATATAGTTCTTTGGGATGGTCCCAGAGGACTTCTTCCAAACGATATTGCCCATAATGAACAGGCAAAAGTCGATATGAAAATCAATGCCCCGAATAAACCCGGAAGATACATACTTCAATACGACATGGTACATGAAAGCAAGACGTGGTTTTCGGAACAGGGAGTGATACCGCTTGAAATCAATATAAATGTAGGACAAACATTAGACAAAAAAATAGCCAAAAATACTACGGTAAAAGTGTTTAACGGAAATGGAAGTCCAGGGTCTGCAACCCAGTTTATAGATAATCTTACGAAATACGGATTTAAGGTTGCCAAACCTTCCAATGCGGAAAACTTTAATTTCGGCAAGACAATACTGATTTATAAGACAGAAACTTTAAAAAAAGCAGAACAACTTGCTTTGATTTTAGGAAGTTATGAGATGGTCAAATATAATAGCACCGATTGGGGTGCGTATAATTCTTCTTCCGATGTAATAATAATACTTGGCAAAGATTACGCTGAAAATATAAATTAGAATATTTATTGTGCTATAATATTTCCATGAAAAGAAAATTTTCGTTTAAAATATTATTACAGATTCTTTTTGATATATTAATAATTTTTTCTTCCTTTATTATTTCATTTTTCCTGAGAGGCCAGATTGATTTCAGGGGAAGGGAAGTCTTGATTTCCCAGTATTCAACCGCTCTGGTTTCTTATATAATAATCATAACAATCGCAAAGCTTTTGATGTTCTGGTTGTTCGGCATGTATCGCCGTATTTGGAAGTATGCATCGGTTAAAGATATGCTGGCAATAGTTGAAGCAACTGCAGCAAGCTCCTTTTTAATGGTAGTTATTTTTTATATTTTGGGTGCACCAGTCGGTTTTTTAGGGCTTAAAATCAACTTTTCGCTTCCTTATTTCCCCAGAAGTATATTTATAATTGATTTTATCCTGACGCTCATCCTGATTGCGCTTTCACGATTTTCCGAAAGATTCTTTAATGAATTGAAGTTTGGAAATGTCAAGACCAGAAAAAAAAGAGTTCTTATAATTGGCGCAGGTGATGCAGGCGAAATGATTGTAAGAGAAATTACAAGGCAGGCAATAGGAGAGTATATAGCCATTGGTTTTCTGGATGACGATCCCGTCAAAATAGGAAAGCAGATTCATGGGGTAAAAGTTCTGGGATCCATTTCTAGAATGGAGACTATAATATCAAAATATTCTATTGACGAGATCATAATGGCTATCCCTTCGGCATCCGGTGATTTACGCAAGAACATAGCTTTAAGAGCCAAAGAAAAAGGCATAAGATGCAAAACTCTTCCTAGCTTGTATGAAGTTATCGATGATAAGGTTTATTTATATCAGATAAGGGACATTGAGATCGAAGATATATTGGGAAGAGAACCGATCCGCATAAAAATTCCTGAAGTTGTGGCGGAAATAAGAGACAGAGTGATTTTGATTACCGGAGCAGGAGGTTCGATAGGTTCTGAAATTTGCAGACAGGTTGTGAGATTTAATCCTGCAAAAATGATACTCGTCGATCATGCCGAAAATGCACTGTTTTTAATCGAGAAAGAACTTAAAGAAAAATATTTTTATCTTGGTGCAATTCCGATTGTAGCAAATGTCAAAGATAAGGAAATAATGAAATCGGTAATAAAGCGCTACAAACCTGCGATACTCTTTCATGCTGCTGCATACAAACATGTTCCTCTTATGCAATTGAATCCCGAAGCTGCGATACAAAATAATTTCATAGGAACAAAAACACTTGCAAAATTATCGATCGAATTTGGCGTCAAAAGGTTTGTAATGCTGTCTACGGATAAAGCGGTAAAGCCAAGCAACGTAATGGGCATATCAAAGCTCCTTGCAGAAAAATACCTCCAGGCGCTATCGAAGGAAGGTCAGACACGTTTTATTATAGTGAGATTTGGGAATGTGCTTGGAAGCCAGGGTAGTGTTGTTCCGATATTCAAACAGCAAATATTATCCGGTGGTCCGGTCAAAGTCACTCATCCCGAAATGAAAAGATATTTTATGACGATACCCGAAGCAGCACAATTGGTTATACAGGCAAGCATAATAGGACAGGGCGGGGAAGTTTTTGTCCTCGATATGGGCGAACCGTTCAACATTCTTGATCTGGCTACAAATATGATAAAACTATATGGAATGGAGCCTGGCAAGGATATTGAAATAATATATACAGGACTCCGTTCCGGCGAAAAATTAAATGAAGAATTGATATCGGAAGACGAAGAATTAGTTTTGACTCATCTTCCTCATATAAGAGAGGCAAAATTTAACGGGAATGGAAAATTGAGCAAAGAAGAAACTGTAGACCTTTTGTTTAATATCGAAAAAGAAATACAAGTTTATGATTACGCTGCCCTTTTTAAAGATTTGCGTAAAATAGTCCCGAATTTTGACGAAAAAGAAATGTGGTTTAACCTGATTAAAGATTATGACAATAACTATGAAATACAGTAACCCGGCTATTCTTATTTTATTTTCTATGTTCAAATCAGTGTCATATAAGCAATCTTTATAATTCGCCGGCTTTTTTAAAACTTTTGTAACCTTTTTAAATCACTATTTAAAAATTTTTATTTTAAAAGTAAAATTGTTTTAAAATTTTTGGTTTCAGCTTTAAATTTCGATGCTTTTGAACCTATATTGATAAATTTATATGATCAGCCATAAGAATAATTTTCAGATAGTACGATTTGATATATAAAACTTATGCAAATGCTTGGTTTCATTATCTGAGTATATGGCTATGGGGGAGTTTTATATTGAAAAAATTTCGGCTTTTCATTAAAAGATGTCTTGATATGTTATTTTCAATCATATTCTTAGTATTGCTGCTTCCGTTATGGATTATAATTCCGGTTTTGATCAAAGCAGATTCACCCGGCAGAGTAATATATAAACAAAAGAGGATAGGAACAAACAGCGGATTCTTTACGATTTATAAGTACAGAACCATGAGAGAAGGAACGCCCGACATACCGACAGATGAAGTTTTAAATTCTGCCGAGCTGGTAACTAAAATCGGATCATTTTTGAGAAGAACAAGCATCGATGAAATTCCTCAGCTTATAAACATTCTGAAAGGGCAAATGAGTTTTGTTGGACCGAGGCCCGCACTTTACAACCAGCCGGAGCTTATAAGACTTAGAAAAGAGAAAGGTGTGGATGCAATGCGCCCCGGAATAACCGGTCTGGCACAAGTTAGCGGACGCGATGAACTACCTATCCCCGTAAAAGTTGAATTTGATAAAAAATATGTGGATGATTTTTCTCTTATAAATGATTTCAAAATTATTTTCATTACCGTAAAAGCAGTTTTTACCGCAAAAGGTAATAAATAACGAATACCGTTTCAAAGCAATGATTTTTAATTCCACCCACAAGTTCTCTGGATGTCGAAACACTCTTAACAGCAACAAAAACTTTACATTAAATTTTAAGACCTTTTCTGTCATGTGATATATTTCCTCTCTTTTATTATTCATGCATGGCATTTTCCCTGAATAAGATAAGAGTGACGATATCGCAGAATAACAACAAAGTTCTACAATTAAACTTGACAAAATAATTACAATTATGGTAAAAGGTTATAATATTTATTTTGAAAATAGTCTGTGACAATAAATGAATAACAAAAATATTGATTACGGCAAAATAAAAAATAATCTTCAAAATTATATAGAACCCAATATTTATTATTGTTGCCAATGCGGAAAATGCAGCGCAGGTTGCCCGGCAGTGGATCTTTATGATTTCAAGCCTCACCAGGTAATAAGCCTTATTCAATCAAACAGGATAGATGAAATCGTCAATTCCAGTGCAATATGGTTGTGTTTGGAATGCGATATATGTTCGAACAGGTGTCCTGAAAATATAAGCATAGCTGCCATAATGAACTACTTAAGAGTATCTACTTGGCAAAAAAATACAAAGAAAGTAAAAAATATATCAATATTTTATAAGCTGTTTGTGAGAATCGTTCAGTTTTTCGGCAGAAGCTACGAACCAGGACTCATACTCGGTCTTAATATCGGTACGGGAAGATTTTTAAATGATTTCGATATTGCCGTTGATATATTAAAAAAAAGGAAGATAAAAGTTTTGCCGGAATTCGTTAAAGGCAGAAAAAAAATAAGTAAAGCGACAAAAAAATACTTATAAAAAAATATTTGTAACTTTTTTAAAATGGCACAAGAAACAAATAAAATAGCGTATTATCCCGGATGTTCTCTTAATTCTACGGCAATAGATTTCAATATCTCAATTACCAAACTTTTGAAAGTTTTAGGAATAGGGTTTAAGGAAATCGAAGATTGGAATTGTTGCGGAACTACGCCAGCTCATCACACAAATGAAGAGCTTTCCGCGACTTTGTCTGCAAGGAATTTGTTGCTCGCAGACAAAATGGGCTATGACGAGATATTGTGCCCTTGCGTATCTTGCTACAACAAATTAAGCCATGCCGCAAAAATGCTGAATACCTCATTTAGTGAAATGAATCCGTTTGAGCAGGAAAAGAAACAGCAACTGGTATCAGATTTAAAAGAAATGGGATTTGAGCTTAAGGATAGCTACGGTTTCAAAATTTACTCGATATTGAATTATTTGTTTGAAAAGAAAGAGCTGATAAGACAGAAATATTTAGAGATCTCGCAAACGAGCGGATATAATAAATCATCGCTGCTGGCAAAAATTGCTCCCGCATGTTATTACGGATGCGCACTTTTAAGATCGAATAAACTACTCAAGTTTGATGATATCGAAAATCCGAATTCAATGGAAATACTGCTGAAAGATATTGGCATAACAAGCAAAAGTTTTCAATTCAAGACCGAATGTTGCGGTGCGATAATGTCGCTTACGCATAAAGATCTCGTGCTAAAACTCAGCAAAGATATTCTGGAAATGGCTTATGATTGCAAGGCAAACTGTATTGTCGTATTTTGCCAGTTATGCCAGCAGAACTTGGATCTCAGGCAATCACAGATAAATAGGTATTTTAAGACGGAATACAAGATACCGGTATTATATTTGACACAAATACTTGGTTTGGCTCTCGGGCTTTCTGAAAGGGAAGTCATGCTTGACAAACTGTTCGTAAGTCCAAATATTTAAGACTTAAGAAAGGGGCTTTAAACTTTGAGGATAGGAGTTTTTGTTTGTTATTGCGGCTCAAATATAGGGGCAAACGTAGATGTCGAAAAGGTTGCAGAGGAATCAAAAAAATTTCCTGGCGTAGTTTTTACTCAAACGAATTTATATACTTGTTCTGAACCGGGGCAACTGCAGATAATAAAAGCAGTAAAGGAACAAAACCTCAACAGGGTAGTTGTGGCTTCCTGCTCCCCGCAAGTGCATAATGTTACTTTCATGAGAACTGTTGAGAAAGCAGGCCTTAATCCATACTTGTTCAATATGGCAAATATCAGGGAACAGGATTCATGGATACACGATGACAGGCAAAAAGCTACCGAAAAGGCAATTGATCTTATAAGGATGGCGGTAAGCAAGGTTTACAGACATGGAGAACTATATCCCAAATACTTTGATATAAACAAAAATGTGCTTGTCATAGGCGGAGGAATTACCGGAATACAAACTGCGCTTGATATAGCCGACGGTGGCAGACAAGTAATAATGGTTGAAAAAGAAGCTTCGATTGGCGGAAAAATGGCTCAGCTTGACAAAACATTTCCGACAATTGATTGTTCGGCATGTATATTATCTCCGAAAATGGTTGACGTCGGAACTCATAAAAATATAGAGTTGTTGACAAACTCGGAAGTCATAAAAGTCGAAGGCTCTGTCGGTAATTATAAAGTTACGATAAGAAAAAAACCAAGATATATCGATTTAAAGAAATGCACCTCATGCGGCGATTGCGAAAAAGTTTGTCCGGTTATGATAGACAACAAGTATGAGGTAGATATCGCTAAAAGAAAAGCCATATCCAAGATGTTTGCTCAAGCAGTTCCTTCGGCATACAATATCCACAAAAGAGGCAAAGCGCCTTGCAGAAGCTCATGTCCTGCCGGAGTTGCAGCACAAGGATATATCGCACTCATAAGGGAAGGCAAATACCTGGAAGCGTTAAATCTTCACAGAAAAGACAATCCTTTTCCATCCGTATGCGGCAGAGTTTGCATGCATCCATGCGAAGAAAACTGTACGAGAAAACTTGTCGACGATCCAATTGCGATAATGTCTCTGAAAAGATTTTTAGCTGATTATGAGTTGAAGTTAGGCGAAATACCGCTTCCTGACATGGAAGAGAAAAAACCTCAAAAGGTTGCGATAGTAGGTTCTGGACCGGCAGGTCTTACGGCTTCATATTATTTGGCTAAAAAAGGTTATGGCGTTCAGATATTCGAAGCGATGGATGTGATCGGAGGAATGCTTAGGACCGAAATACCGGATTACAGACTACCGCCGGAAATATTAAATCTCGAGATAGATGTCATAAAAAGAATGGGTGTAAACATACAGACTGGCAGCAAAATTAAAGACACCGATGAAATATGGAAGCTTAAGGAAAATTATGATGCCGTATTTCTTGCTACCGGCGCCCATAAAAATATGCCAATAAACTTGGGCGAAGAAAATATCGATGGGGTAATATCGGGTGTCGAATTTCTAAAAGATGTCTCTCTTTCAAAAGTTAAAGAAATCAAAGGCAAAATAGGTATCGTTGGCGGAGGAAATGTTGCCATTGATTCGGCAAGATCTTCACTTAGGCTTGGGGCAAGCACGGTCAGTATATTTTACAGAAGAAGCAGGGAAGAAATGCCTGCCATAGAAGAAGAGATTGAAGATGCATTAGAAGAAGGCGTAAATATAAATTACCTTGCATCTCCGGCAAAGCTTATAGAAGAAAACGGGAAATTAAAGGCAGTGGTGTTTATAAAAAATGAGCTGGGCGAGCCTGATAGCAGCGGCAGAAGGAAATTTATTCCGATTGCGGGAAGCGAATTTACGGTCGATCTGGACTACTTGATTTTGGCTGTTGGCCAAAGACCGGACACCGGCTATGCTGTAAATGGTAAAAGGAAACTCAATCTTACCAAATGGGATACGATTGATTTATTAAACGAAGAAATACTTCTTGTGGATAATGATGGAATATTTGCCGGTGGAGATGTAGTTAAAGGTCCTTCGACTGTAACGGAAGCAATAGGGCATGGTAAGCTTGCGGCAAATGTGATTGACAGATATTTGAGCGGAGAAAAACTTGAAAATATTGCGGCAGATATTTTGGAAAAGAAAAAATCTGAAGTTAAACTGAAAGCCGAAGAGATATTTACCGAAAAAGAGCTGAAGGCATATGAAAAAGTTCAAAGGTTGCGAGAAAACAAGCTTGATCCTAAGGAAAGGATAAAAAACTTTAATGAAGTCGTAAAAACAATATCCGAGGAAGAAGCAAAAAAAGAAGCATTAAAATGCCTTAATTGCGGTATTTGTTCGGAATGCGAAGAATGCGCAAAAGCTTGCCAAGCAGGAGCAATCGATTACAGCCAAAGGGAAGAAGTATTGGTAAAAGAAGTGGGTGCGATTGCCGTTACAATCGGGATTGATGTGCTGGGAGATGAAATGTTTGGCGAGTATGGCGGCGGAGAACTTCGGGACGTAATTACAAGTATGCAATATGAAAGACTGATGTGTGCTTCAGGTCCGACACATGGCCATATTTCAAGACCATCCGATGGCAAAGAGCCTAAAAACATCGTATTTTTATCATGCGTAGGCTCAAGAGACAGATCAAGAGGTTTGGAATATTGTTCCAGCGCATGCTGCATGTATCTTG
>JAQUMQ010000029.1 GCA_028718045.1 Actinomycetota bacterium | reverse complement strand
AACAAATTAGTAAACATATCAGTTAAGAGTAATTTTGTAATGGTCAATAGAAGACGGGATAAAGACTATATTTGAAAAGATCTCCTGACTTGACCGCCCGACTTCCGCATTATTTTTAAAAAAAACGAGAATTTAAGCACAAAATAAAGAGTTTACAAATTTTTAAAGGCACTACAATTTCTTTATTATGTACGGTGTTAAATTCTTCTTTATTTTGAATATGTCATATATCTTTCTTGCATCGACTGACATCTTTGATGGAAGACCATATCGTATTTTCCTTTTAGAATCATATAGTACTGATGTCTGGACTTTTATTAAGGTCTGGCGTATCTTTTCCGGTGATAGCTTTATGTATTGAAACCTGACCCTGTATTCAAGATATTTTATCAGGCTGTATGCGCAAAAACATATTGCTATATGAGCAGATACCCTCTCAGGTTTCCAGTGAAACACAGGCCTTACAGCAAGGTCATGTTTTGTTAACCTGAATGCGTCTTCTACCTGGTAAAGATTGTGATAATGAGAAAGTATCCGAGCTGCTTGTCTGTCACTATCATTTGTAATAACGCCAAGCAGTCCATCGTATGCACTGTCAGCATCTATTTTATCCTGATCAAGAGTCAGTTTTGCTTTGGTATCTACATTTATATATTTTTTATATCCGTAGCTTGAAAGATAATCCTTGGGGTTAGCTGTTTTTTCAAGTTTTTTTTGTATTGAGGCAATTGCAGTTTCTCTGTCATGGGCATCTTTTTTTGCCCTTTTTTGGCTGTAGCTAACTATTAGCCTTTTAGAGTTGTATTTAAATTCTGCAACAGAACCTGTCTCTGTACCAGTGTAGTTTGATCCCTCAAGTATTTTATCCTTTAAATCTTTAGGCAGGCTCTTTAGCTTTGCTCCCACTATATAGCTTATGTTGTTATCATCTAAAAATTTTGTATTGTAGTTAGCCATCATAGCGCTGTCTGCTACAAATACCACATTTTCTATATCATATTTTTGTTTAATTTCAGTAATGGCAGGAATAAGGGTTGCCCCTTCATATTTGTTTCCTTCAAATACACGATAACCAACAGGAAAGCCTTCATCTGTTACTATAAGGGCAAGAAGCACCTGGGGTTGGCCAAACTTTTTATCTTTTGACCAGCCGTTTTTCTTAAGGGAATCTTGGCTAAATGATTCAAAGTATATGGTTGTGCAGTCAAAAAATATCACGCTAATCCTGCTTGCAAAAAGGCTTGAAGTAGCAGAATATGACAAGTCCTTTAGCTTATCTATTGCCCTGCCGTCAAGTTTATCCATCATTCTATATACGCTGTCAAGGGATATGCTTATTCCAAAATCCTCCTCCAGCATATCAACTGATGCACGCTTTGAGGCCGGGCTTGCAACCCTTGCAAGCACTATGTCTTTAAAAACATTGCCTGCATGAACATTGCGGGCAGGATGTGCAAATATTTTGGCATATCCTATCTCATCAAAAAGGGACCCGTATACATCATGGATTCCTGATACAACTCTTGCTTCTTCTTTTAGATGTTTTAGGTTGACTTTATAGTCATCATCACTGTATTTGTCATGTTCTATTTTTATTTTTGCAAGTTCTTCAGGAGATATGAGTAGCTCCTGGCAGTCTGCCTCAAGCTTTATTTTAATTGATTCGGCAAGCAGCTTTAATTTTTCAAGTTCATATTCATCATATGCCATGCCTACATGGCGCACTATTTTCTGGATTACATTTGATCCCTTTCTTGTAGTAGATACAATCTGGACAGATTTTCCCTTGCTGTTTGGTGATGTTTTTATTCTCACATACATAGCATAAAGCTTACACTATAAATACAAAAAAGTAAAGTATATATTTTTGATAAGGCACTACATTGGCATTTTGAAATATTGGGTCAGTTTTTATGAATAAATCAGGTCTATTGGTATATTATTCAGCCGAAAAGTGCGGAAGTCGGGAAATCTGTTTCAGAAACTTTGTCAGCTTGAGGCTTGTAGTAAAAGGATGATCTTGGCGTTTTCATTATTTGGCATCTCTTTTTAACATTTTGTAGTTCCTGGATGTTACAATTAATGACTCTTCTTTTTTTTCCCTTCTCAACCATATCTATTACCTGGCGAAGCATCCTGTTTTCCATGGTAAGCTCTCCAACTACTCTTTCAAGCTCATGAAGCCTTAGTTCAAACCTTGTTATATCCATATTGTTTTCAAAGAACTTGCCTGACTTGTATTCTTTTTTCCATCTTGAAATCAGTAGAGGTGAGATTGCATATTTTCTAGCAAGCTCCGCCTGGATAATGCTTCCGGAAAGTACCGATTCTACAACTTGTCTTTTAAACTTTTCATCAAATGTTCTTCTTGCCCTCATGTTTGATGAGACCTTCCTTTCTTCTCTTCTAGGTCATCATCAACTTATTCTAACTTAACTTATTTTAGTATACAATGTGTCCAAGGGAATGGGTTCACTCCATTCTCCTATTAATTAACTACTTGTTAAAAAACTATAGGAGCTTCTTTAGAATATATTTGTTAATAGGTGGAGTTCCACCAAATTGAGAATAAACCCATGAACTTCAGTTTGTTTGTAGCTTCACTCATCTCCTTAAGTGATTTACCCTCTAAATATTTAACCACCAGAGCTGCCGTGAAAGCACCACCGGCGTCTACTGTGCCAGCAACACTAATCTAATATCCATTATGCTTAACCGTCTCTCTTTCAGTGATTAGCAAACTTCTGTTTTTACCTTTTGTGACACATACAAGGTCTAACTTGTATTTTTTAATTAAAAGTTTACATGATTCTTCCTGTGACTTTTTTTCTTTAGGAAATAAATCCCGTAATATCTCACCCAATCCAACTATTGTATGTACTTCGTTTTTTATACTCATACTCTTTTTTATTTAAACTTTAAGCTAACCTACTTTTAAATTTCATCTAACAGAGACAATTCAATATCCTAACAAATTAAGATAGTTAGTGAAAAATATTTAAATCTTTAATGTCCCATCCAGCATATACTGTAATCTCCTTGGTCTATCCAGACATCCAGCAAAGCCTTTGAAACCCTTTTCTTTTATTTTCCATGCAAGTACTACATTGTTCCCATGTGCATCTTCAATAACCCGCGCCGCATAGCTTTGCATATCCGTACCAAGTAAAACTTCTTTATTATCCATTGGAGTAAATTTGCCAAGAAGTGTTTCTGAATGATAATATAATACTCCAGTCTGTGGCATAAAAGATTTTATCTTTCTTTTATATTCTTCAGAATACCAGGAAGCAAGCGTAGCAAAGAGTAGGTACCATCTTCCATTTTTAAAATGAAGGTCAGGTACCTCCATATTATAAAAATTACCAGCATTAGTTGCAGGACTCATTACTTTCCAGTCTAATAAATCCCTAGATTTCGCTCTTGCAATGCACCCTCTTCCATCATAACTCCCATGATTAATCCTTGCACATATAAATGCATAATAAAATTTATCCTTTTTATTATAGATTACGAATGGGTCTCTCCAGTGTTCCAATCCATCCATTGATATATTAGCTTTTTCATACCAATCTGGATGTGCCTCTATCACTGGATTATGTTTATATTTTTCCCAAGTATACAAATTCTCTGATATTGCAATTCCAATCCTCTGAATTTTTCCTGCATCTTTTTTAGAAGTTGATGTATAAAACATATAATAAATCCCATTCTTTTCAATTACCGTTCCGGTCCAAATTGAAACATCATCCCAGCTTCCTGCTGGGCCTGCTTTAAGTACAGTTCCTTCTTCTTTCCATATTTCTAGATCCCTTGAAACTGCATGCCCTACAGATGCAACTGAATGTCTACTATCCGAACTTTGTATTTTTCTTGATGCCTGCAGGTAATATATATGATAGAGGTCTTTTCTTTTTACTAACCAAAAGTCCCACATATATCTATCTTTAGGAAAATAATACATAACACTCACTATTCACCCCTCCATGTTTAATAACATCTTATGGCTTTTAAAATCTTTATCATTACTTCAGATGAAACTGTATTAACAAATACCCCGGCTGAAAGTCCAAATCCTGCTTTTATTGATAATCTATGTGCAATTTCTATATGCCAATGGTAATGCTTATTTTCTTCTATATCTTTGTAAATACATAAATTATAATGTGGATCTATCCAACTTATCTTTAATTTTTTTGGTAATATCAATATCTTTCATCAATGCTCTAGGTCTAAAGGTAATGCTAAAATTTGACAATTTGGACGTTCAAAAATTATTTTATTATTTGTAAATATATTTTTTATCTCAAACCCTATTTCGGTCTTACTAAAACCAGGCTTATCAGCTATTCTAATAACATATTTTTCTCTTAATTCTAGGATTTGATACAATTCATCTTTTATTACTTTATATATATCTCTCTTGCAATCATTCAATAGTAACTTTTAATTACTAATTTATCACCAATTATTATACTTATCCTTTAATGCTACTCGATGCTATTGAACGTACAAACCATTTCTGAAATACCAAGAAGACAGTAAGTGACGGAATGGTGATCATTGAGGCAAAGGCAAAGATATCACCCCACATTTTTGGGGCTTGAGTAAATAATTGCTGTATCGCCACCGTCAATGGTCGATACTCATACCCACGGGTCACCATCAAAGGCCAGAGAAAATCATTCCAACGAAATAGAAACTGTAAGATTGCAACAGTAGCAAAAACTGGCAGTGACAAAGGAATAATAATATTCCAATATACCCTAAACGAACTAGCACCGTCTACAATGGCAGCTTCATCTATTTCCGTTGGTATATCTATAAAGAACTGGTAAAAAAGAAAAATAGAAAAAGCATCAGCTATAAAAGGAATAATCTGTACATGATAACTATCTATCCAGCCAACTTTATTTACCATTAATAAAAGTGGTATTACTATCGATTCAACAGGGACAATAATTAATGCAATAATCAATGAAATTATAATATTTCGCCCTCTAAATCGTAATCTAGCCAGTGAATATGCAATCATGCTGTTAACAATAAGCCCTGCAAACACAATGGTTCCTACAATAAATAATGAGTTGAACATAAAACGCGCAAAGCGTAATTGGGTAAAAACATCGAAATAGTTCTTAAACCCTATGTCGCCATAAGGTACAAAAGCACGTAAATTACTCATGTCACTTATTATCTGTGTCTCATTATTTTTAATCGAAGAAACAAACATAAAGACAGTAGGAAAAAGGAAGAATAAAGCTATAATTACTAAAATTAAATATCTAATTCCTATGCTCATCCTTTTACTCACCATATAACGTATACCAAAAGGATTTCTATTAGTACTAACATTATTTTTCATATTACTTACCTTCTCTCTCCCCGCAGATATATCCTTTGCACCATCGAAATAAAAAATACAATTAAGAAGAAAAGTACCGCAATAGCAGCTGAATAACCAATCCGGTTTTGTACAAATCCTTCTTTGTACAGCAAAACAATAGCTGTTAGTGTAGCTGATTGTGGACCACCTCGTGTCATTACCCAAACCTGTGTAAAAAGTTTAAAAGCAAGAATAGTCGTTGAGATTACTACAAAAATAGTAGTATTTTTCAACTGGGGTAAAGTGATATACCAGAACTTTTGCCATGCATTAGCGCTATCTACCTCTGCTGCTTCATATAGTTCAGCTGGAATACCCTGTAGACCAGCCAAGTATATTACCATTTGGAATCCTACTCCCTGCCAGATAGATAGTACCATAATAGCAGTAAGAGCTAACCTAGTATCATCCAACCAACCATAAGGCCCCAATAAACCACCGCTAATAGTCTTTATGAATTGATTAATAAAACCTTCACCTGGATTATACAAAAAGGACCATACTATAGCTACAACAACCATGGTAGTTACGACTGGAGTAAAGTAGATGGTACGAAATAAATTAATAAAACGAAGTTTCTGATTGACCAGAATAGCTAAGAGTAGAGCAAACGCTGTCTGCACCGGAACAACGACAATAGCAAAGATAAAATTGTTAAGTAATGCTCGCTGAAAATACTCATCCATAAAAAGCCGTAAAAAATTACGAAAACCAATAAACTGAGTTGGCATATTTGGATTTGGTATTAATCGCTGATCAGTAAAGGATAAAAAAAAGGCGATTATAAATGGTACTACTAAAAAGATAAAAAGAAGTGTCAATGCAGGAGCACATAAAACCCACGCTACTGTTACTTCTCTTTTTCTTTTATAACCAAAACCTCTCTTTAAATTTGATCTTAAATCTGAATTGTTTGATTTCCTTCTCATTTTTATATTCTGGTTTAAGTTATGCACCCATTACCTACTCTGATTCCTTTTTAATCTTTTATATTATAGCTTGTTTAATTTTTTACTGTACTAAATGGTATAGGTGCATAACTTACTAAATGCCAAATTACTAGATAATCTCAGTCTTAGTATACCTAGTGCCTACTAAGAGCTTGTTTCAATATTAACTAATTACACAACCAACTCAAGAAGCTATTCTGCAATTGGATAACCCTGATTGTCTTCGATATCCTGGTCAATTTTCTTAACTGCTTTATCAAGCTCTGATTTAACATCTGCTCCGCTGACAATGTTTTGTATTACCTCTATAAATGCAGTAGTTATGGTTGGATAAGCTGGAGTTATAGGCCTTGGTACAGCAACTCCTTCTTCCAATTGTTGTGCAAATATATTCAAAACACCACCTTCTCCGTATAACTCTGATTGTGCTAATGCTGACTTGCGAGCAGGTACCGCACCATTCGCATTAGTCATTCGAAGAATTTCATCTGGTTCGATCAGGAATTCAAGAAATTTCCAGGCTGCTTCAGGATTTTCAGATTGAGAGGTTATACCCCAGCACCAAGATCCCATTCCAGTAACAGCTTTTTTCCCAAATATGGGCATGGGAATTAATACTAAATCATCACCCAAGCCTTCACTATGTGGTGTCCACATCCAGTGTCCTACAAAAGATAAACCACTTATTTTCCTACCATAAAAATCATCATCCCCTGCTGGCGCTGCATTAGCATATCCATCAACAAACAAGCTTTGGAACCAAGTTAATGCTTCCACAGCTTCAGGACTGTTAAGTACTCCTTCTGCTGATTGATAATCACTACGGTCAATTAAATCAGCACCCCAACCCTGTATAATAGGTGAAAAACCATATGTATCCCATTCATCCACTCCATAGTTCATTTTAAAGTCAATGGCATACTCCACTTCATCTAATGCCTGAAGTGCCACAAGAGCTTCATTAAACTCCTCAAAAGTCCAAGTATCTTCAATACTGGTTGGAATACGTACTCCTGCTTTTTCCAGATATGCCTTATTGCCCCAGATAGCTAATCCTGAATCAAATGTTCCCAGTGAGTATAACTTACCTCCATATGTGCCCTGCTCAATTATAGAGGGAAGAAAATCATCCTTTAATTCACTTGATACATACTCATCAAGTGGGATAAGGTGCCCAGCCCATGTGTAGTTATACAAATTAGGACCATCAAAATCCAGTAAATCAGGTAGATCTCCAGCTAAAGAAGCAGCAGCTGTTTGTTCATTAAAAGAACCTTCAGGAAGCACAATGGGCTCTACTATGACTTCATCCTGCATAGTATTAAATTCCTCTACCTGTTTCTCTAGTACATCACGTTCCTCTCCCTTGCCGGAGTGAAACCACACCTTGATTGTTACAGGTTCCTCTGCTGCTGCTTCTTCTTCAGCAGGTTCCTCAGCTACTTCATCTTCAGTTGCTGTTTCTTCTACTACTTCTGTTTTTGCCTTACACCCAGTAAATAAGAAACTTATTACCATTGATATACCAATCACTAATACTATCAACCATAACAATACCTTTTTCATTTTTGCTCCTTTCTTGATAGATTTACCTTGTGGTAATTTCTAATAAAATATTTCTGAGATTTGGTCATTCTGTATATTTCGATTACATCAAATAATATCTGATCAAATCTCATCTTTACTTTACTATATAACCTCCTTTCCAAATATTACCTTTGTAATTTTAAAAATATGCTACTAAATCAACTATAAATATTGTAAGCGCTTACAATTTTACACAAAAAATTAACTTTAACCCATGTTCTTATTATAGGAATATGTAAGCGTTTACAATAAAACAAATTTATTATATTATAAAAGGAAATAATTGCAAGAACTTTATTTTTATAACCTTTATTTTTATAAATATTTTTTATGATAAACAGAAATAAAATGACTGAGAAAAAAAATTATTCAATTTATGATGTTGCAAAAAAAGCAGGTGTTTCTATTGCTACAATATCTAGAGCACTAAATAATAGCAAATTTATTAAAGATCAAACCAAAGACAAAGTTTTAAAGGTAATTAAAGAACTAGACTATAGGCCTAATTATTTTGCCAAAAATCTTGTAAAAAAAACAAGTAAAACAATAGGTCTTTTAATACCAGATATAATAAACCCAGTTTTTCCAGAAATGGCTAAAGGTATAAGTGATAAAGCTTTTTTAAAAAAATATACAGTTTTCCTTTGCAATACAAACTCATCAGTTGAAAAAGAGGTTGAACTTTTAAAGAATCTATTAGAAAAACATGTAGCTGGAATTATTTTTATTTCTACCGAAATGTGTAATCGTAAAGGAGATTTTGAGCATTACATCTATTTAAAAAATAAAAATATTCCCACTATTCTCATAAATGGTGCCCTTGAAGATATTGATATCCCTTTTGTTAGAATCAATGAAGTAAGAGCTGGTTATATCGCCACAGTACACATGTTAAAAAAAGGATTGAGAAAAATAGCATTTTTAGGTGGATCATCAAATTCCATACCTACCTGTGAAAAACTAAAAGGCTATAAAAAGGCTTTTAAGGAGTTCGGCATACTTATTGATAAAAAATATATAATCTTGGATCACCATGAAGTAGAAAATTGTTTTAAGAATACAATTAAATTATTAGAAATGAGTGATAGACCTGAAGGAATAATAACAGCTAGTGATATCTTAGCAATAGAAGTAATAAAAGCATCTAATGTAAAAGGATTTAGTGTTCCCAAAGATTTAAAAGTTATTGGATTTGATGATATTAGCTTCTCGTCAAGTTATTCTCCATCTATTACAACAATCTCGCAACCAAAATATGAAATGGGTGCTATTGCCTTGGATATGCTAATCAATATTATTGAGAAGAAGGACTTACTTGAAAGGAAGATTTTAATTAAACCAACGCTTATTATAAGAGATTCCTGCCCGTAAAATTCATCTATAATTTAACTTTCGAATTGGAGCGAGAAATAGGACTCAAACCCGCGATCCTCCACTTGGAAGGTTGGTACTCTAGCCAACTGAGTTATTATTTTTTATAACCTTTCAGTATAAAAATACAGTCATAACCAAAACCGCTACTTCCAGTCTCTTTTTTAATTATAAGAACTTGCTTTAGCTCTACGTAAATATAATACGCAATTCACGCCGGAATTTATAATTCCTGTCAAAAAAATGCAGGATTTTTTAAAAAAGAAACAGGGAGGATTAGGATATAATAGCTAGAATATGTTAATCTAAAAGATGTACTCTAATTCTAGACACGTCCCCTCCCAAGGCGCTCAATTGCCGATAATTTTAGTGAATGATGCTGTGATGATCATATAAATAATGATTATACAGATTTATAGATCAAATATGATTTTTAAGGGTTTTGCCCTGCTCAAAAAACAGGCCAAAGACATCACTGTCTAAGTTATTTAAGTGTACTGTTTGCTAATTATCCACGGATTTTTTATTTTTAATACTTATAGTATCAGTTTATGGTATTTATTTATGCTTTATACTTATGAGACCCAAAGGTAAGTTCTTATAAATTTTTGCCTGGAGGTTTGGGGATACCCCCAATATAACCGCAAATGTAACTATGTGTTACGTTTGCGTATCTTGCCTATCAATTATTATATATACTGTGTAGGCTGTTGGAAACTAGGCAGCAAAAAAGCCAGGCTTTCAATAAATGCACAGGCTGTAATCTTGTGAGTTCTAAGAAAAAGAATACAAATTTATAAGACCTTGCTTCTGGGTCCCCCAGGTATAAAATACAATTACCTCCGGGATTTCTGCCCAATTTAATGATTATTTGGCCAAATAGATGGATTTTTAATAAAAAAAGAAGTATTAGGGATAAAATCAGGAAGAACTAGACTTCCGGAAATGTAATTTATGTAAATCTGCAAGTATGCCAGACTGTTTTGAGCCAGGGCCTTATATAAGAAGCCTAAAACTCCCCTTTTAAAAATCCGAATAATTGCAATTTAT
>JAQUMQ010000028.1:6824-10382 GCA_028718045.1 Actinomycetota bacterium | reverse complement strand
AGTTGAGCATAATTTTAAACATACTGCAATGATTCATTCAACAAATATCGAGAGAATTACGTATTTTGCTCAGGAAATAAACACAACGACGGTACAAGTAAACGGTTCTTCTCAAAGGTCAGGCGGAGATCTGCATAATGGGGGGTCATCGTGGACGATTGCAGGCGCAACAGGTGAAGGATGTACGACACCAAGATCGTTTACCAGACAAAGAAGATTATCAATTTATGGTTCGATGAACTTTGTGAAATAATTTTATACAAAAAATTTTAAGCAAAATTTTAAGTATATTATTAAAATAAAATGGTCGCGATATAAACAAGATATCAAAATAACAAATAATGTTTCTTTTTCTTGAAAAGGAGAATAGCATAAATGAATAACGGAGCAATAGGTTTAATAGAAACGAAAGGATTAGTCGGCGGCGTAGAGGCATCGGATGCCATGGTTAAGGCTGCTGACGTGATAATGATTTCAAAAGCATATGTGGGAAGCGGAATCGTTACAGTCATATGCCAAGGCGAAGTTGCAGCAGTTAAATCTGCAGTTGAGGCCGGTACCGTCGCCGCAAAAAGGGTTTCCGAAGTATTGGCAACTCATGTCATTCCAAGACCTCACCCTGAGCTTGATAAAATAATTTCAGGTAAATATGTGCGATCAGGAAGAGGAACAATACCAAGATTCAAAACCCCAAAACCCATAAACAAATCAAAAGCAACGCCAACTTCGGCAAAAGCATCAGATTCTAAAGAAAAAAAGTCTTAAAAAACAAATAGGCAATCGGAAATTTACGTGGGTATCAAATATTTTAGAATAAGGTCATTTAAAATGCATGATGTGTTTGCAAGAAAATAGCGTGCCTGATATTGGCATCAGCGGTTTGGACATATATCAAGTATTGGATTTAAGCTTATAAATTAATTTTAAATTTAAAATTCTTTGTCAGAGGTAATTTAATGGAAAAATCTATAGGTGTTGTGGAATTCAGAAGTATCGCAGTTGGAATAGCTGCTGTCGACATCATAGTTAAAGCTTCCAATGTAAGGATAATTGATGCCAAAAGCATTTGTCCGGGAAAGTATTACATACTTTTTTCTGGAGGTACAAGCGATGTTGAGAATTCATATAACACCATAATATACGAAAGTGAAAAATTTATAGTAGATTCGATATCCATACCCAATATATATCCTCAGATTATATCGGCTCTTACTCAAACTTCAGTCGTTAGCGAATATAAAGCTGTTGGAATTATTGAAACTTTGACATCGCCTTCAATTTTTTATGCCGCAGATCAAGCGGTTAAAGCTTCTGATGTAGATCTAGTGGAAATAAGGATCGCGAGAGCGCTGGGAGGTAAGAATATTTGTATCGTAAACGGAGACTTATCTTCCGTAAAAGAGTCTATAATGGCTGGAATAAAATATGCGCAAGAAAAAGACTTCCTTGTTGATTATCAAATTGTTGCATCACCGCACCCAAGTTTATATAAGGCAGTTATGTAAGATGTTTGGATATGCCAAATATGCTTCACTGCAAAGTTTTAAAACAATAAAAAATATAAGAATTTTACGTAAAGAGAATTTATACAAGAAATAAGGAAATACAAGAAATAAGGAAACGTTAAGAATTTTATAAAAGATGTGTTTTTGCTTCATTTGTCTCAAGATTGCTTCAAAATTGTTTTGATCTTGCCAAAGAACAATAAAATAAATAAAATGGTGTAAGTTTTTTCATTTTTGTTTGGTGAATTTGTAATCATTTTATTTTTAAGGAATATCATGAAGATAAAAATAAGTTATGGCAGTGAAGGTCTTGAAGTTGAGGTTAACAAAGCTAATGTTCTCGAAATTATTGAGAGCAAAGGTGCATTTCCGGTAGCAGATCCGAAAAGCGCCTTAATAAAAAGCTTTGCAAATCCAATCGGAAGCAGCTCACTTAAAGAAAAAATAAAGGACAAGAAAAAAATTTGCATAGTGATTTCTGATTCAACAAGAGCTGTACCCACAAAGTTGATTTTGGAGACGCTTCTTGGCGAGCTTAAAAACTACGGGATAAAAAAAGAACAAATCACGATTCTTATCGCAACCGGACTTCACAGGCCGAATTTGGACGAAGAGCTGGAAAGCTTGGTCGGCAAGCACATAAAAGAAAACTACAGTATCATAAACCACTATGCAAGGGACAGGGAAACTTGTGAATATATAGGAAAAACAAAAAGAGGCACGCCGATAGTTATTGACAAAGCTTATCTTGCATGTGATTTCAGGATACTTACGGGGCTAATAGAACCTCACTTTATGGCAGGATTTTCCGGCGGAAGAAAAGCCATATGTCCGGGTATAAGCTACATGGATATGTTCAAACATTTTCACGGTCCCGCAATTCTCGAATCCCCTTATGCATCCACTGCCAATATTGAAAATAATCCGTTTCATCTGGAATCGACGGAGATAGCCAAAAAAGCAGGAGTCGATTTCATTGTAAATGTTACGATAGATAAAAATAAGAAAATAACAGGAATATTCAGCGGAGATCTGGAAGAGGCATTTTATGACGGTGCGGCATTTTGCAGTGCTTCAAGCTGTGCAAAAATAAAAGGAGAAGCGGATATTGTCATTACTTCCGGCGGAGGATTGCCGCTTGATGCAACATTATATCAAGCTGTAAAAGGGATGGTTAGCGCAATGCCTGCTGTAAAAAAAGGCGGGATGATAATAATTGCATCCGAATGTGTCGAGGAAATAGGAAGCAATGAGTTTACTCAGCTAATTACCCGGGAGGATAATTTGGAAGCATTCATAGAAAAGATAAAAAGGCCGGATTATTTTGTAATCGATCAGTGGGAACTGGAGGAACTGGCGAAAGCAAGGAGAAAGGCAGAAATTTATCTGTATAGCCACTGTATGTTAAAAAGCAAATATAGCATACCTTCGTCGACTTTAAAAATAGTAAGTTCGGTCGAAGAAGCAATAAACATTGGCTTGGAAAAATATGGTAAAGACGCATCGATAAATGTTATTCCTGAAGGACCATATACCGTTCCTTTTATTTAATATGCCATATCATTTTTTTATTTGGCTTTATCGTATATAAATTTTTTAGCGGTTTATGTACCTTTGTTAATAAATAAATTGTAAAGAATAATCGGTTTTTATTGAATAATTGTCCAAAAAGATCAAATTGAAAAAATTTTAAGTTTAATTTAAACAAATAATTTACCAAAAATTGAGTTATTCACCAAGAACTAATTATTTAAAATAACGTTAAGATAATTTTAAATATTTTCATATTTAAATTATTATATTTACCTGAACGATATGTTTAGTTTGATTAATTTTTATAAAAATTTTAAGAAGGACCTTAAAACCACAAATGGAAAAAAAATATATTTCCGAGCTTGAGCAAATAGTTAACTCTGAAGATGTCATTACCTCTTTTGAAGAAAGATTAGCTTATAGCTATGATTCTACCAGGTTAGAATATATACCCGATGTTGTAGTTAAAGTTCATAGCGCCGAACAAATAAGCCGGATAATAAAATTTGCAAATGATCGT
>JAQUMQ010000028.1:0-6724 GCA_028718045.1 Actinomycetota bacterium | reverse complement strand
TACCTCTTTTGAAGAAAGATTAGCTTATAGCTATGATTCTACCAGGTTAGAATATATACCCGATGTTGTAGTTAAAGTTCATAGCGCCGAACAAATAAGCCGGATAATAAAATTTGCAAATGATCGTAAAATTCCTGTAACTCCTAGAGGCGCTGCAACGGGATTAAGCGGCGGATGCCTGTGTGTTGAAGGAGGAATCAGTCTCGTTATGGTCGAGATGAACAAGATACTGGATATAAATCCAGTAGATTTACTGGTAACCGTCGAAGCAGGTGTTATAACTGAAAGCGTAAGCAAAGCTGTCGAGCATCTTAATCTGTTTTTCCCACCGGATCCTGGAAGCATGAAAAGTTCTACTATCGGAGGCAATATTGCCGAAAATGCCGGGGGTTTGAGAGGATTAAAATATGGAGTTACGAAAGATTATGTAAATTCTATAGAAATAGTTCTTCCTACGGGTGAAATTGTAAATATGGGTTCAAATACCGTAAAAGCCGTAACAGGATACAATTTTGTAGATCTGATATGCGGTTCCGAAGGAACTCTTGGAGTCATCACAAAGGCAACTCTTGGGCTGTTGCCTATCCCCGCCGACAGAGCAAGCATACTTTCGTTTTTTAAAGATATGACTGATGCGGCAAAAACAGTAATAGATATAGTTGCTCAGGGAGTCATAACAGCTACTTTGGAAATAGTTGACAAGGTTACGATAAACGCGATCGAAGATTTTTTGAAGATAGGCTTAGACCGGACGGTTGGGGCAATGCTTTTAATTGAGGTGGATGGACAAAAAGGAGCAACCGAAATCGAAGCAGATATCGTTTTAAAAGTATGCAAATCAAACAATGCTCTTTCCGTGAGAAAGGCAAAAAATTCGCAGGAAAGAGATAAACTGTGGGAGGCAAGAAGAGCGGCTCTTTCATCACTGTCAAGAATAAAGCCATCCACCATACTCGAAGATGCTACTGTTCAAAGAAGCAGGATAGTGGAGCTTGTCGAGGCAGTCGACGGAATTGCTCAGAAATACAATATAATGATAGGAACATTCGGACATGCCGGAGATGGCAATCTGCATCCGACCATATTGACGGATTTAAGAATTCCCGAGGAAGCCGAAAAAACCGAGAAAGCAATTGAAGAAATTTTTAAAGCGACTATTGCTTTGGGGGGCACGCTTTCGGGAGAGCATGGCATAGGAATAACAAAAGCACAATATTTAAAGCTTGAACTTAGCAAGCCAGTTTATGATTTGATGGAAAAGGTTAAAAATGCTTTTGATCCTAACAATATTTTAAATCCCGGAAAAATGAAATGCGTATGGAACTCATGATGGGTTTATTTCATAAAAAATTATATATAGAGCAATTGGGAATCAAAATACTTTTTAAGTTTGCCGATATCTTGTTGAATGATTTAAAATAATTATTAAAAAAGGAAAAAATTTGGAGTCAGAAGTAAAAACAAAAGACAAAAAAAATAAATTTGAAATACTTGATAAAAGCGACGACTTATATATTTGCAGCAGATGTGGGACGTGTCTTGCTTATTGCCCGATTTACAAGCAGACTTTAAACGAAAGCTTTTCTCCAAGAGGGAAGATGAGCTTACTTGAGGCAATCAATAAAGGCAAGCTTAAGTATACCGATAAAGTGTCCGAAAAACTGTTTACATGCACTACATGTAATTTATGCAAAGAAGAATGTCCAAGCGGAGTCAAACTAGATGAAATGATCAATATTGCAAAATCTGATTTGATTTATGCCGGAAAATATCCCGAAGTTTTAGACATGCTAAAAAAAAGAATAAAGCAAGCTTACAACATAACTTTTGACAGCAATGCAGGAAGACTTGACTGGACAAAACAACTGCCGGAAAGCGATCCAGAAAAGTATATAAAGAAAGAAGCCGATGTTGTTTATTTTGTAGGATGCGTTTCTTCTTTTTCCCCAAGATCTTTCGGAATTCCTCGTTCGATAGTTCAGGACCTTGACAGTGCAAAAGTTAGTTATACGCTTTTGGGTGAAGAAGAATGGTGCTGCGGTTTTCCGTTGATAAGTTCTGGAATAAAGGATGTGATCGGAGATCTTGTAAAGCATAATATTGAAGCGGTCAAATCGAAAAATGCAAAGCTTTTGGTATTATCTTGTCCTTCCTGTTATCATACCTGGAAGTATGAATATAATAAATATAGCGGAAAAGAGATTGATTTTGAAATCCTTCATATCTCTCAGTATCTTTTAAGACTTATAAAAGAAGGCAAAATAAAACTCAATTCACTTTCAGGCAAGGTAACTTATCACGATCCATGCGATTTAGGCAGAAACTCCGGTATTTATGAAGAACCAAGAGAGGTGATAAAAAGTATTCCGGGCCTCGATTTCATTGATTTGCCATCGAACAGGGAACTTTCGAATTGCTGTGGCGGAGGGGGAAACTTGGAATCGATAAATCAGACACTTGCATCTAAAATCGCACTTGCAAAAGCAGATGAAATTATTGAGACCAAAGCGGATATTGTCATAACTTCATGTCAGCAATGCAACAGGACTATAGATTCTTCCCTTAAAAAGAAGAAAAAAGAAACCGGCACCAAAGTTAAAGTAATGGACTTACCCGAACTGGTATTGCAAAGCATCCAGGAGCAGAAAGCAGAAAATTAACGTTAAATATATCTTATTGTTTTATGATTTTTTAAAAACTTCATAATTTGACAGATTCAATTCGATGTTTTTCACGTATTAAATAAAAAAGATAAAGGAATTATATTTCAACGAAATAATTATAAAAACAAATTCTTGTACAGGAGGCGGTTGATGGATATAGAAAATTATGAATTTCCGGATGATTTATATTACGAGAAAAATCACTTTTGGGCAAAAATTCTGGATGACGGCAATGTATTGTTTGGGGCTACCGATTATTTTCAGAATATGGCAGGAGAAATAGTATATATCGAACTTCCGATGAAAGGCACTAGAGTCGAACAAAGCAAATCGGTTTCAAGTCTTGAATCCGGAAAATGGGTAGGAAGAGTTTTTGCTCCTTTCTCGGGAGAAATAATTGAAGTAAATGGTGAACTTGAAGATTCACCGGAACTTATCAACGAATCTTGTTATGAAGACGGATGGATAGGAAAGATAAGACCTTCAAATAAAGATGCAGAAATCACCAATTTGTTTAAAACAGGTGCGGATTTTGAAAGTTTTATTAAAGAAGAAATAGAAAAGAATGTTAAAAAATAAAATCAAGATTCAGGTCGAACCAATAGGAAAAAGATTTTTTCTTAAAAAACCTACAAATTGCTTGAAAGCGATTCAAGATGCAGGTATTGAGATTAAATCTGTATGCCGCAGCAAAGGAACTTGCGGTAAGTGCAGAATATTATTCATGAATGGAAAGTATAAGCAACCCAACTTACAGGAATTGAAAGTTCTTTCGATTGATGAAATTTCACGCGGGACAAGGCTTGCATGTCAGCATGATTTCGATGAGGATACGGTGATTTATATTCCCGCATCCTCTTTAAGCGAGCAGCAGAAATTACAGGTTATCGGACAGGAAAGAAAAATCAAAGTTGATCCGATAGTTAAAAAATATTATATAAAACTCGAAAATGCTACCCTTAATGATGTCAAGGCTGATTTCAACAGGATAAAAGATGCTTTAAAGAATCTTTACAATATCTCGGTAAATAAAATCGACTATAAGGTTTTAAGTGAAATGCCCAAGACAATACGAAGTAATGACTGGGAAGTTACCGTTTCCGTAAGATACGAAGAGATGATATCGATAGAAGGCAAAGACACGACAAACAAAAATTTTGGGATTGCCGTAGATCTTGGAACAACAAAAATTGCCGTTTTGCTCGTGGATTTGCTTACAGGCAAAACAATAGATAAAAAAGGGGTCATGAATCCTCAAATCAGCTTTGGGGAAGACGTAATGAGCAGAATAGATTTTGCATCCGAAAATGAAGCAAATTTAAGTCGCATGCAAAAAGTTGTCGTTGATTCAATCAATTCCGTAGTCGAGGATTTATGCAACGCCAATAACTTAAAAATAAATGAAATACTTGAAATGACTTTGGTAGGAAATACCGCAATGCACCATCTTTTTTTAAAACTTCCCGTAAAACAGCTGGGATTATCGCCATTTCCTGCTTTAACAAGTGATCCGATTAATTTAAAGTCAAGAGAAATAGGTATAAATATTGCTTTGGGAGGTTATATCTATCTCATGCCGGTAGTTGCAGGTTTTATAGGCTCGGATCATATATCAATGGTACTTGCTTCAAGATTAAATGATATGAAAGGTAATTGTATGGCTATCGACATAGGTACAAATACCGAGATTGCCCTTATAAGCAATGGCAAGCTTTGCAGCGTTTCGACTGCTTCCGGACCTGCTTTTGAAGGTGCGCATATACGTTATGGCATGAGAGCGGCTCCCGGTGCCATAGAAAGAGTGGCAATAGATTCGCAAACTTGCTTACCCAAAATTCAGACGATCGAAGATAAAGAGCCGGTTGGTATTTGCGGTTCAGGAATTTTAGATGCGGTGGCGGAATTGTTAAAAGCAAAAATAATAAACAAACATGGAAAATTCATATTAAGTAACGGGTGTATTTGCAAAGATAGCTTAGGCAATCTTCAATATGTTTTAATTCCTGATTTTCATAAAAAGAGGCTTAAAGAAAAACAAGATTGCGACTCTGATCTTGCTAAAGATTCAAGTAATAAACTTTCAGAAAATGACATTAAACATATTAAAGAATCAATGCGTTTATGTGATGAATTAATTTCCATCAATCAAAAAGATATTGTCGAGATTCAGCTTGCAAAGGGAGCTATAAGGACGGGTATCGAAATATTACTTGAAAACGCGAAGATAGATTTTACTGATATCGACAAAGTAATCATTGCAGGGGCATTTGGCTCTTATATAGATCCGAAAAATGTCATTAATATAGGGATGTTTCCGAATGTGGCGTTAAATAAAATAAGCCAGGTAGGAAATGCAGCCGGCATAGGCGCAAAAATGGTTCTGGTTTCAAAAACCCAGAGGAAAATTTCGGAAGAAATAGGCAAGTTGGATAATTACCTTGAACTGACGATATTTCCTTCTTTTAGCGATCATTTTGCATCCAGTGTTTCGTTTCCTTCTCCCGAAGAGATAATATAAGCGACAAACGGTGGTGATTTCATAAAAAATATAAAGATATGAACAATATCTTGCAATAATCAAATATATAAACATATGTTATTTTGAGAAGATAGGAAGGTTATAAAATTAATACTAGTAAAATAAAAAATATATTTAAAGACAATAAGTCTGTGATTTTTAAAATAGTCATTTCCATTATTTTAATATTTTCAATATCTGCGTTTTTGACTTTTGGATGTAATAAAAAAGTAAGCAAAGTATCAGATGCCAGCCTGAAAAAAACTTTTACCGAAGATTATGCATATAATAAATTTTTAAACGTCGGCGTTGATAGCACATTTCCGCCGTTTGCTTTTTTGATAAAAGATAAGATATCGGGCTTTGATATCGATATTGCTCAGGAGATTGCAGAAAGACTTGGTAAAGAGTTGAATATCTGCCAGATTTCATGGGATGAAATATTCGACAAAATCAATGATCCGGATATCGACCTTATAATTTCGGAAGTATCGGTTACTCCCGAAAGGGAAAAGCTTGCAGATTTTTCCGACTCTTATCATACTTTGGAGTTCATAGCGCTTTCTTTAAGCACAAGCAGCATAAAAATGAAGGAAGATCTCATAAATAAAAAAGTTGGAATGCTAAAAAGCGAAATGGCCGATCTCGATCAGGATTTTTTGGCTGATTATGCTGTTAAAGGATATAATGATGTGGTGACATTGATAAATGCACTCAAGTCAGGTGAAACTGACGGTATTTTAATATCAATTCCTATAGGTGTAAAATTGCTTAGCGAAGATCCTGAAACTTATAAATTCCTGCAAAAAATTGAATCAAATGTAAAATATTCGATTATATTAAAAAAAGGCAGTCCATTGAAAGAAGTTATAAACCAGATACTCGAAGATTTAAAAAATGACGGAACTTATTTAGAAATTTATAATAATTGGTTTAAGATTTAAAACACGATAAAACATTAAGAAATAATAAATTATGATATTGAAATAAAAATAATTTTTATGATAATATGATTTTGGAGTAAGTAAATGCAGGCGTCCAATTCCAGAGTACTTACTCCTATTTTTTTTAATTATTCGATTTGAATCTTATTTTGATATTAAGCCGATATGGCAAAATTCAAATATTTTATTTGCTCTTATTCATTCTTACCCAAGACATAAAAACAATTCAATAACCCGAAATACCGGTAAAAGATTAAGTTTAAAATATTGCCTAAAATGATATAAATAATAATCAGTCAGATCGAATATATCGCTAATATAAAAAGAAATTTAAAAGAAATTTAAAAGAAATTTGAAATAAATATTGATTTTATATAAAAACAATATTACACTTCTATTGTAAAATTAAGTAATATACTTAAGGAAATTTTGATAAAATAAAAATTGATTAAAATTCAATATTAGGTGCTTTGATATTTTTTCTTGAAGATGGACGCTTAGAGAAAAATGGAGCAAGTAGCGTAACCGACTAAAACTGTTGAATACAGAAAAAGTCGGTTTTTTTATTTTCAAGGTTTTGCAGAATTAAAAATAGGATA
>JAQUMQ010000027.1 GCA_028718045.1 Actinomycetota bacterium | reverse complement strand
TGGAGTAGCTTTCTTTTTTATCATCTATATCCATATCGGTATTCGTGTTTATTTTTTACATTCGAAAATATCATAACGTCTTTTTAATTTTTAGTTTGATGTTTTAATGATACTCAATTTAACTTAAAAAACTATTTCCGTAAATCATAGCCATGCATAATTATGGCTATATTGCCTTTAATTAAAATTTTTCTGGATTTTCAAAAATATTTTATTACTGTAAAACATGAAAAAAGATAAAAAACTTCGATAATTTCCACAAGAGCTCCTATGGCATCTCCCGATAAACTTCCTATTTTTTTAACAAAAAAACTTCCCAATATGCATGTAAAAAAATAAACCAGTAAAATAATGGCAACGACTTTAAAAACCGGTATCATCATAAAAAATACATCAAAATCAATGCTTGAATTTTTAAGAAATTTTAAGGTAAAGCCACAAGTATTTAAGAAATAGTTATTTTTAAAGAAAAAACCAAAAAGAAAAACAGCTGCCAAAAATAAGCAAAATAGATAAAACGTCGATGCGATAAATACTTTCTTGTTGCCATCGTTTACAAAAGACTTGGCAAGGCTTCCTTCTCTGCTTAAATTACCGTACTTGCTAAAATTATAATTAATTGTCCATCTTCCGAACGCAGGCATAAAAATTATAAATACTAAAACTCCATATATGTCTGAACTTCCAATCTCTATCAATGCATAAAAAAATGAAAATTTCAGTGCAAATAAAAAAATTAAAGCCAGTACCCCAAATGCTCCTATGTTGCTCTTTTTCATTATCCTAAGTATCTGAGCTTTATCAGACTCGCCGCTGAAAATACCGTCGGTGGCATCGCTTAATCCGTCCAAATGCATGGCACCGCTAATTAAAACTTCAAAACCTATCGTTAAAATTACACATACAATGGAAGGCATGACGAAACTTGCCGCAAAGTAAAATAATGCGCATATAAAACCAATCAGGATTCCTGTTAAAGGAAAATAATATGTTATCTTCCAGAAGTTTTGTTTTTTTAAGAAAAACCTTTCCGGAACCTTTATGATTGTTAAAAAACCTATTGCATTCAAAAAAGTTTTCATGTTTCAAATCAACCTTTAAAAGTTTTTTATTTTAATTTTTGTTTTAATCCAGCTACAAAAAAATATACTTCATCTGCAACTGCAGCAATTTGTTTGTTTACCATTCCCATTAAATCCCTAAAAATCCTGCCAAGCGGATAATACGGAACGACTCCCATGCCAACTTCGTTTGAAACGATTATGAACTTCAGATTGCTTATTTTCGAAAGCCCGATAAATTTTCCGAAGAATGCGCTTACTTCATCTTCGATTTCTTTTTCAAGTGCATTTCCGATTATTTCAAGCATATCAAGCTTATGCTTGTGGATTAACCTAAAAAGAAGAATCGTTATGCAGTCGATTAAAACAACATCGTATTCTTTTCGGATTATATCTTTTAAGATTTTTTCATAATCTTTCAATTCAGGAGTGCCGTTTTTAAACTCAAAAGTCATCCATGTGTCAGGTCTTCTCGACTTATGAATTTCAACTCTTTTTCGCATTTCGGCATCGATAATTTCTGCCGTTGCAATATATGCGGTTTTTTTAGACAATTCGTTTGCAAGTTCTTCCGCATAAGAACTTTTTCCGCTTCTTGCACCACCGAGCAAAAAATATATATATCCCATATTCTTATTTTAATTGGTTATTGTTTTATAAAGTCATCTAATCCATTAATTAAGTAATCATTTAATCTGCCGTTTAAGTAATTCTTAATTTTACAGATTCCTGTTATATTTCGTAAACCTTTGTTATATATTTTTTAATATTTTACTACATTAAGCGACTATATTAACTACTTTTTTCCGAAACACCGGCTTCGGCGAAAGTAGCCATTTCATTTAAAATCTTAATCGATGCTTCCGCAAGACTTATGCCCAAAGCCGCACCCGTCCCTTCGCCAAGCCTCATATCGAGATTAAACAACGGCTTTAAACCAAGTACTTTCAGCATGATCTTATGCCCTTTCTCTACCGATTGATGTGAGGCAATCATATATTCTTTTGAGATAGGGCAGATTTTTTGCGCTATAAGCGCTCCTGCACCTGAAATAAATCCATCGATTACGACCGGGATTTTCATAAATGCCGCGCCGATTATTAAACCGGCAATACCCCCTATTTCAAATCCTCCGATTTTCGATAGCATATCAAGACCATCGTCCGGATCCGGTTCGTTAATTTTAATAGCTTTTCTTATCACCTCAATCTTATTTTTAAGCCCCTTATCGTCAAGACCGGTACCGTAACCTGTAACCATGCAAACATCTACCCCCGCAGCAACCGAAACTATTGCCGAACTTGAAGTGGTATTGCCTATTCCCATATCACCCGTTCCTATGATATCTGCCCCTTTTTTTACATATTGTTCTACGATATTTATTCCTGCAATTATCGACTGCGCAGCTTCTTGTCTGGTCATTGCAGGCCCTTTTGCCATATTCTTTGTCCCGTATCCGATTTTTTTTGATAACAGCAATGGATTTTCTTTAAGCTCAGCAGCGACACCCATATCCACCACAATGACTTTAGCTCCGGCATGTCTTGACAGCACATTTATGCCAGCGCCTCCATTTAAAAAATTATAAACCATTTGGAGAGTAACTTCTCTGGGATACGCACTTATGCCTTCATCCACAACTCCATGATCGGCAGCCATCGTAAATATGTACTTTTTATCCAGCGAAGGTCTTGAATTCGCAGTTATTCCGACAATCTGAACTGCAAGTTCTTCGAGCCTCCCCAAGCTTCCGATGGGTTTGGTCAGATTATCCAATTTTTTTTTCGCAAGCTTATAATATTTTTCTTCGGGACAATCGATCTTGTCCGTTATAGATTTAAGCTTTTTTATGCTATCCATCCGTTTCCTTTCATGTCATTTTTATTTATAGTCATTTTTATAAAATTTATGCAAAATAAAAAATCCTTAATACCTCAGTTTGCTGAAGTATTAAGGATTATAAACCCATTATTTTATAATCCTTCTCTTTCCACGAAGAAGTAAGTGTATGTTTTACATTAAAGGGCAGGTCTTCTGGCTTCCGGATCATACTAATTTCCAAGCCTTCCCACCATTAAAATGGCAGTGGCATAAATCGGATTTCGTCCCCGGTAACAGCGGCGGGCCCGCGTTCGAATTAAACGAACTTCCCTATTAATCTGATCGATCAAGAACCCTTTAAATTATGAATTATTTAAACCAAACTCTCAAGACAATACAAACGGCATGGTTAAATAATTATTTTCATATATAAAAAGAACAATTAAAACCAGGTTTTCGTAGCAAACCTTAAAATACTCATATAAATATATATAATTTAAATCCTAAACACAATACATTTCAGATACCTTATTTAATAAGATAATGCAGCGTCTTATTTTTTTATATTATAAAAAGCTGCCTGTCCAAGATATTCCGCTTCATCTTCGAGTTCTTCCTCTATCCTCATCAGCTGATTATATTTGCAAACCCTGTCCGTTCTTGAAGGAGCACCTGTTTTTATCTGCCCGGCATTGGTTCCAACCACTACATCGCAAATCGTGGTATCTTCCGTTTCACCCGAACGATGTGAAACAACCGCACTGTATCCGGCTTTTTTTGCCATCTCGATAGCTTCGAGGGTTTCGGTCAAGGTTCCGATCTGGTTAAGTTTTATCAAAATAGAGTTTGTGACTCCCATCTTTATTCCTTTTTCAAGCCTTCTGGTGTTTGTGACAAACAAATCATCCCCTACCAGTTGAATTTTTTTACCGAGTTTGTCGGTCATTTCTTTCCATCCGTCCCAATCCTCTTCTGCCATACCATCCTCGATTGAAATAATGGGATACTTATCCACAAGTGCCGCATAATAATCAACCATCTCTGGCGGAGTTAAAATTTTACCTTCACCCTTTAAATTATATTTCCCGTCTTTAAAAAGCTCGGTTGCGGCAGGATCAAGGGCAATGTAAACATCTTTTCCTGGCTTATAACCTGCTTCTTCGATAGCTTTTATTATGTATTTTATCGCATCCTCATTGGTTTTAAGATTGGGAGCAAAACCGCCTTCGTCGCCAACTGCGGTATTCATTCCGTCCTTTTTCAAAACCGATTTCAGCGTATGAAATACTTCGGCACATATTCTTAATGCTTCCTTAAAGTTTCCGGCTCCAACCGGTATTACCATGAATTCCTGCAAATCAACCGTGCTGTCAGCATGTTTTCCGCCATTCAATATATTCATCATAGGAACAGGCAAGACATGTGCGTTTACTCCGCCGATATATTTATAAAGCGGAATTTCAAGTGCATTTGCAGCTGCTTTTGCAACTGAAAGAGAAACTCCAAGTATTGCATTTGCACCGAATTTAGCTTTATTTTCGGTTCCGTCAAGATCGATCATTAGTTTGTCTATCGTTCTTTGATCAATAGCATCAAAACCTTCGAGTTCGGGAGCAATAAAATTATTAACGTTATCTACCGCAGTTAGCACACCCTTGCCCATATATCTTTTCTTATCGCCATCCCTAAGTTCGACCGCCTCGAATTGACCGGTTGATGCGCCAGAAGGAACAGCTGATCTTCCCACTGCACCACAATCTAGGTATGTTTCCACTTCGATTGTCGGATTTCCCCTTGAGTCCAGTATTTCTCTTGCATGAATGTCCAATATTCCTGTAAAATCTCCCATAACATTTCCTTTCGCCTTAAATAATTAACCGACTTTAATAAAAATACTATTTTATAAATTCGAACAAGATATAATGATATCAAAATTATTTATTTTTAAAATAAATTTAAAACAATAAATACCGGGAAATATTTAAATAAAAAACATGCTCATATTAAGTAAATAAAATACTATATCGCAATGATTTAAACGTATTTTATGTTCCGAGATATTTATAAATCATGCTTTTTGGTAAATCAGTTCCGCCATTTTATTTTATCAAGATATCGTTTTTTAATACAATGATTGTTGTTACGCACATAATCATTGAATTTATCGTTTTACATGCTTTTAAAGAAAGCATTGGTTTTTTTATTCATTTTTACGATTCAGGCAAATATCTTGATGTTGCAAAAATGTAAGTTTTAAATCTTTTCTGTAAGCTTTTTCGATGTTTAAATCCAAGCATCTTCCCTATAATCAACTAAGTTTGAAAAGATATGTAAATATGTTTTTAAAAAAAGTAATTCGATGATTGTACTTGAAGCAAAAGTTTATGACAAACCGTTGCAGCAAAACAGCTTTCATAAAGGACAAACTTGGAATATATCGATCTTGACAATCGAAAGCTTATAATTATAATCATATAAATATAATTAATATGAATTATATGAATCATATGAAATTTTTAAAAATTGTTTGTTGAAAAATCAGGGAGAAAATAAATCATGTTTCAAATAAGCGAAGAACAACCTATCTTTTCAACCGTAAAAGTAGGAGAAAGAGGGCAAATAGTAATACCTAAAGAAACCAGAGATTTGTTTAACATAAAACCTGGTGATAGTTTATTGATTTTAGCAAATAAGAAAAATGGCATAATTATATTAAAGGCGGATAAAATAAAAGAGCTGGCAAAAGAAATCTTAAAAAAAATAGATAATTTTGAAAACAATGAATAAAATATATTAAAAAATCAAAAATATTTATTTTAAGCAAAAATTTTTTTAAAATACCGTAAATATCTAAATCAAATATAAAAACAAAATATGATAAAAGCGTTTATGCTAGAGGACTTGCAATGCAACATACAATAAAAGCTAAAAAAAATAAAAATATCTATAAAATAATATTGCCGGTATTGTTATTGCTGTTAGTTTGTTCAAGCTATATGTTTTCTTGCAAAAAAAATATCTCTGTTCCTGAAACTGCTGTCGTGTCAAGAGGAGATATTGTTTTGACTGTCGAATCTTCCGGCAATGTCGACACGGCTTTATCAAAAAATTTATCGTTTCCCTTCTCCGGAAAAGTATTAAAATCAGTAAAAAAAGGAGATATGATTAAAAAAGGTAACACATTGATAGAAATTGATAATAGAAAAACTATTTTTTTGGTAGAGCAAGCAAAGGAAAACATAAAAATTGCGGAAAGCTCACTGAAAATAGCAAAAATAAATTTCAAAGGCGCATTGGATGCAAATCATATAGCTACCCAATCAGCTCAAAAAAACAATGAATTATATCAGCAATTATCCGATAATGCACACAAAAATCTGGAAAACACAAACATCGCGTCGGATGCTTCAATCGAAAGCGCGGCTACGGCACTTAAAAATGCTCAGGACTCTTTTAACACCTCAATCAGCCAAGCTCAAACGGCCATCAATAATGCAAACGAACAGTTAAGAATAGACCGTCAAGAAAAAAATATTCTTGGCGATTCGCGTATCGTAGCAGATGAAAATGCGGTAAGCAGCGCTGTTGCTTCGTATAATTCGACATTGGCAGCTGCAACAGCTTCCGTTAATTCTGCCGCCGCGGCTCTTAACTTAGCAAAAGAACAAGCAAGACTTAATAGCGAAAGCGCTGAAGGAGCATATGCTCAAGCTTTGATAAATCAATCAATAGCTTACTGGAATACTCTTTCAAGTCTTGAACAAGCCGGCCGGCAAATTTCTTCGACAATGGAGAGTATGAAAACCGCAGAAATACAAGTAAACCTGGCAAAGATAAACTTGGATATTACAAGTCTTGAGCTGGAAAACTCCAGAATCATAATGCCTTTTGACGGATTTATTCAAACAGTAAACGTAAGCGAGGGCGAATACTTAAGTCCTTACGTCATTGCGGCAACTGTGATCAGTGACGAATTTGTGGTTAAAACAGATATAGAAGAAACCGATATAGGTAAAATAAAAAAAGGACAGGAAGCAGACATAACCCTTGATGCTTACCCGGACGAAAAAATTAAGGGTATAGTAGATAGTGTTTCACCGATATCAAAAAATACAGCCGGAGTAATAAGCTTTCAGATAACCATAAAGCCTGAAAAGTCCAAGCTTGAATTGCTAAAGTATGGCATTTCGGCAAATATAACGATTTATACCGGTAAATTTGAAAATGTCTTGTTGGTTCCTTCGCTTGCGGTATTCGAAGAAAACGATAAAAGTTATGTTTGGATAGCGGACGAAAACGATAAACCTTTAAAAACAGAAGTTAAAACCGGAGCAAGTAATTTTGAAAACATTGAAATTAAATCAGGATTAAAGGAAGGTGATGAAGTTTTTTTATCAAAACCTGATGATCAGCCCGGTAATCAAAAAATCTCGATAATGGATTAAAGATTTTCTTTCAAAACCAGCGGTTGAAACATATTGATGTTTTAACAAGCGGCATAAGCGTTCAGACAAATAAAACCATGAAAAACGGAAATTCTTAATACCGGATCGTTTTTAATATATCATAAATATAAAACATTGTTATTGACAGAAGCAAAATAAAAAATGACTGATGAATTTATAATAAAAATCGAAAATATTTTCAAAACATATAAAATTGGAGACATCGAGGTCAGAGCATTGAGAGGTGTCGATTTGCAGATAATCAAAGGTGAATTTATTGCGATAATGGGTCCGTCAGGTTCGGGAAAATCGACTTTGATGAATATCCTGGGCTGTCTTGATATACCAGATTCGGGAAAATATTTTCTTGAAAATATCGAGGTAGGCAAATTAAACGACAATCATCTTGCCAATATAAGAAACATGAAGGTAGGATTTGTTTTTCAAACTTTTAATTTACTTTCAAGACTCAATACTTTTCAAAATGTCGAGCTTCCAACAATTTATACAAAAACAAAGCTAAAAAACAGAAAGCTTGTCATAAACCAATATATCGAATCTGTCGGATTAAAGGGGAAGGAAAAAAACAAACCAAACGAACTTTCGGGAGGAGAAAGACAAAGAGTTGCCATAGCGCGTGCGTTAATCAATGATCCTGCGATCATACTTGCTGATGAACCAACAGGAAATCTCGATTCCAGAACAGGCGAAGAAATAATGGCGATATTTCAAAAATTAAACAAGCAAGGGAAAACAATAATTCTGGTTACTCACGAACTCGATATAGCTCGCCATACCCAAAGGATAATTTATTTAAGAGACGGATTAATTATAAAACAAGAAAGAATAGAAAATCCCGTAATGGCTGACGAAATACTATCGAAAATGCCAAAGCTTGAAGACAGAATTTCAGTTTTAAAATAATTTTTTTTAAAATAAAAGAATATGATATGAGATCTTTCGGTAAAAATATAATAATTGCTTTTCAATCGTTGTTTTTAAATAAATTAAGGTCCGCGCTAACCATGCTGGGAATAATAATTGGCGTGGGAGCTGTTGTAGCTGTAATGTCGATAGGAACAGGTGCCCAAGCTTCGGTTATCGACAGCATTCAAGGAATAGGTTCAAATCTTATAATAATCATGCCTGGAGGCAGTGACGACGATATGGGGGCATTGAACCAGTTCACTTCCGCAAATAAAGAATCGCTTAAATTGCAGGATATAGACGCAATCAAAAAACATTCAAGATATGTTGATGGCATCATTCCCGTCATATTAAGTGCCGCTCCGGTTACGTATAAGGACAAAGGCAGCAATGTCTCAATTTATGCTTCAAGCGAAGAAGCTGTTGGCGTATATAATTTCGAAATCGATACGGGTAAATTTTTTTCAAAAAGCGATATTGCCAATTCCTCGAATGTTGCCGTTTTGGGGAAAACTATAAAAAACAAGCTTTTTTCAAATGAAGATCCTCTGGGCAAAAGCATAAAAATTTTCGGAAAAAATTTTAAAGTCATCGGGACCGTAAAATCAAAAGGAGCAAACACATTTGGGCAAGATCAGGATAATACAATCGCGATTCCGGTTACCACTGCAATGAATAAATTATATGGTCAAAACTATTTAAATCTTATAATCGCAAAAACAGCTGAAGAAAAAAATCTGAACCTGGCATCAGAAGAAATAACAAGAATACTCAGAAAACAGCATAATATAAAATCGGGACAAAAAAATGATTTCAGCATTGAAAATCAGACAGAGATATTAAATGCATTAAGTGCGGTAACGAATATTTTCACGATAGCCATAAGTGGCATAGCAGCTATATCTTTGCTCGTAGGTGGAATAGGAATAATGAATATAATGCTTGTTTCGGTTACCGAACGGACAAGAGAAATAGGTATAAGGAAAGCAATAGGCGCAAAGAACAGAGATATTTTAACTCAGTTTTTAACTGAAAGCGTAGTCTTGAGCCTAACAGGCGGACTTATGGGAATAATATTTGCATTAGTCATTTCCCTCTTGCTCAATAAATACTCGCCTATTTTAACAAGTGTATCTTTTTCTTCTATAGCTCTCGCTATATCTTTTTCGACATTCGTTAGATTATTCTTCGGTATATATCCCGCAATGAGAGCAGCCAGGCTTAACCCCATAGAAGCTTTAAGATTTGAATAAAAAATATAAGATGGTTTATGCTCTTGTTAAACATTAAACCATTGCTTATTATTGCCTAAACTATTGCTTATTATTGCCAAATATTACCTGGCAAAATGCTACCTATTTATATCTTATCGTGACTATTATGGCAGCAGTTTACCTTCTCTTCGCACTTGCTTTTTATATTTTCTATAGTTTCGGCAACCTTGGTTTTTATTCTTCCTGATTCATATGTCATAAAGTCACTGATTTCTTCAATTCCTTTTTCAAGTTTTTCAGATAATTCTTTTCTTGTTTCTTTGCCTGATTTAGGAGCTATCAATATTCCTGCGGCAACACCTAGACCTAAAGCAAGTAAAACAAAACCAAAAACATCTCCCTTTCTCATTTTTCCCTACTCTTTCTTCTCGGTAATTTTTACCGTTTCATCCAATTTCACAGCTTCGGCTGCTTTTTTTGCAGCTCTTTTTTTATTTCTTGATCTTATTGCACCCCAAATTATAAGCAATATAATACCGGCAAGTACGAGAAGTGGGCTTACCGCAACAAGGAAGAATGCTAGTCCGTTTAATACTTTAATTGCTCCCTCCGCACCTCGTTTGATCGCATTTATAAATCCGCCGCCTTCGACGGGAGCAACGACATCAGGCTCGGCAATTACGACATCTATCGTTGAAAAAGCAACCATGTTATCAAGATAATTCATTCTGCCTTTTATGATCTCCATTTCACCCTGAACATAACTTAACTCTCTTTGAACCTCGACGCTATCTTTTACGTTTGTAGATTTACTCATAAGATCCAGCAAGATCTTTTCTTGGGCTTTAAAATTTTTCAATCTGCTCTCAAGATCGACATATTCTTGGGTTACATCTTGACCAGAGATATTTATCGATTTAAGCTCCCCTGCTTTTTTTATTTCATCCACTACCGTATTAAACTTTTCGCCGGGTACTCTGATTATTATTCTGCCGCTTGTGAGATTTCCGTTGGCATCCGAATAACTTTCCGTATTGCTTACATACCCGCCCATCGACTCGGCTATTCTCGTAAGCTTGACCATATTTTCTTCGAAAGCACCTTTTTTTACTTCAATCGAAGCTGATGCCGACTTTATAATTTTGGGCTTAATTGATGGCAAATCTGAAGCGGCTTGGTTTTGATCCTGTGACATCGCTTGCTCTTCAGCATAACTCGCCGCAGTCGTTACGGGCGAAGCCGGTGTTGATGATTCTAAGCTTTCCTCCATGACTGCTTTTGAGGAATCTGCCGAATATTTACTTCTTGAAGCACATCCAATCAACATAATCGAGCATGAAAATATAATTAAAGTAGATATTGCCAGTACATAAAATGTTTTTTTTCTCATTAACTATCCTCCTATTCTGGAAGAAATTAAATTTTTT
>JAQUMQ010000026.1 GCA_028718045.1 Actinomycetota bacterium | reverse complement strand
TGCAGATTGATATAAGGTGTTATTCTTTCATTTAAAACAATGTCCAAATAAATATTTTTATCATAAGATGTATCCAAACCAGCCATACCGAAATATGCGCTTTTGAAATAAGGCTTGCCATTCTTGCTTTCCAAATCCTTGATAATTTGATCCGTTCCTGATAAAAAATTTCTTGAAGCACGCTTGAAGCCGACACTTTTAAAATTGGACGAACCTATGGCTTTTTCCAGAATTATTTTTCCATTTAAATCAGCCACGGCTATTATCGTTTTCGTACCGCCCCCATCGACTCCAAGCAGATAATCCAAATTACCACCCTAAATAATTTATTTTATATTGTATCCGTAACGAACACTCCCGCTGTCCAATGCATTCTTTAAGGCCAGAAGTTCTCTTAAGTCGGAAATAATGCTTGCATAGCCTGATATCATATCAAAAAAACCTTGGCTGCTTGTTTTTATTATTCTTGGTTCGCCCTTTATTCCGCCCATTTTTGCAGCTTCTTTAACCGCATCGCTGTAGGTGCCTATTTCATCGATCAACCCCAGTTCTTTTGCATCCTGCCCCAGATAAATCCAGCCAGTCGCAAGCTCCCTTACTTTTTTAACATCCAGTTTTCTTCCAGCCGCAACATCTCCGATAAATAGTTCGTATATGCATCTTGTTTGTTCCTCAAGCAACGCTCTTTCTTCTTCCGTAAGCTCCCTGTCGGTACTGCCTGCATCTTTATACTTGCCTTGTTTTATCGTCGTATATTTTATTCCAAGTTTATCATACAATCCTTCAAGATTCGGAACCTGCATAATGACTCCTATACTGCCTATCTCCGAAGTTTTATTTGCCATAATCTTGTCTGCCGCACATGCAACATAATATGCTCCAGAAGCACATATGTTGCTTACCGAAATCAAAACAGGCTTTTCAACTTTTTTTAATTCTTCATACATTTCCTGTGAGGCTGTCGCTATACCGCCCGGGCTGTCGACCCTAATCAAAATTGCCTTTACGGAATCATTTTTTACAGCCATGTCAAGCCAGGTTACAAACTGCTCTACCGTAATACCGCCGGAAGTCAAAATACTACCTGTTGCTTTATCGGTTATCTGTCCCTCGAAGTCGATCTGATAAATTGCGTCGGCAGTCGAAAAATTCGCACCTTTCCCCAAGTAGCTTATAAACAAACCTAAACCAAATGAGCAACCGCAAAAAATACATAACACCAGAAATGAACCTATGACGATGCCCGCGATTGCACCACCACTTAATTTTTTTCTTTTTTGTTCTTCCATTTTTTAAAGTGATTTAATATGTTTTTTTATTGAAAATCTTAGGCTTCAAAAAAATCAGCCGGCTCAATACATGCCAATCTCAATACATACCAATATGTATCATTTATAAAAAGCAATAACTGCCTTCGTTTCTTACCGTAGTAAGCTTGAATTGAAAATTTTGGTATTTATTTTTCAGCCCGTCCAAATGACCCGACATAAAAACCGTAAGTTTATTATTAGGTATAAATGCCAGTACGGTTGGACCGGAACCACTTATTGCTGCGGGAATTTTATAACAATCGTTCAGCTCTTCAACCAGATTGAAAGAATCGGCATAAATATCTTTTCTGAAAGGTTGGTGCATTTGGTCTTGTATGAAATTAAAGGCATTTTCGATATTACCTTCCTTGAGGCAGTTGATGAGCATGGCAAAATTTGCGATATTTGATATTGCATCCTTTTTGGGAACCAGTTCGGGTATCAGTTTTCTTGCTTCGCATGTGTTTACCTTAAAGCCTGGAATCATGAGAAGCACCTTAAAATTTTTCTTTATTTTTATTTTTTCAAAACTGTAATTTCCCGATTTTGTTTTGTAGGAAATAACCAAGCCGCCGGCAATACAGGGAGCAATATTATCAGGATGTGGTTCTATGTCGAGACCTATGTTAAGCAATTCCGTATTACTTAAATTCAAATCATAAATTTCATTTGCGATCAGAAGACCCGCAACGACTGCGGTTGAGCTGCTTCCCAAGCCCCTTTCAACAGGTACATTTATATTGCATATGATTTCGACAGGTTTCTCGTATTTCTCATAGATTGCTCCGTATTTTTCCTCAAGAACTTTTCTTATTGTCTTGAATATGAGATTGCTGTCATCTTCGGCTATTCCTTGTACATTTTTGCCTTGCAGTGAAATACGGTTGTTTTTTGAACCGTTTGAATATACCGCGCATTCATTGTAAATATTTAAAGCTATGCCTGCACAATCAAATCCGGGGCCCAGATTTGCGGAAGTTGCGTAAGTCCTTACCCTGGTTAACAATTTTTTGTCATTCATTTTATTCAATTTAAAGAAACGGTTACAATTATAATCTTAAAACTTTTTTTATCTGACCATAATCTTTCTTCACACGGATAATTTCAGCGGAACTTGCTATGGCAGTGTCGGGATCTTTTAATCCGTGTCCCGTCAATACGCACACAATTTTTTTACCCTCGAGCATCTTCGGATTTTCATCAGCCGATTTAATAAATCCTGCCACAGACGCCGCAGACGCCGGCTCGCAAAAAATCCCTTCATTTAATGCAAGCAGCTTATATGCTTCGATTATTTTTTCATCAGAAACCATATCGATTTTCCCTCCGGAGTCTTTTGCCGCAGCTTCCGCTTCTTTCCATCTTGCAGGATTTCCTATCCTTATTGCAGTGGCTATCGTTTCAGGTTTCTCGATGACCATTCCGCGTACGATAGGGGCAGCACCTTCGGCTTGCCATCCCATCATTTTAGGAAGCCGGCTTGAAATATTTTTTTCTTTATATTCCTTGAAACCCTTCCAATACGATGTTATATTGCCTGCATTTCCGACAGGAATATATAAAAAATCGGGTGCATCCCCAAGCCAATCGCAAATTTCAAATGCTGCAGTTTTCTGGCCTTCTATTCTGAAAGGATTTATGGAGTTTACGAGAGCGATTTCATAATTTGATGTTATGTATTTAACGACATCAAGCGCATCATCGAAGTTTCCGGAAATTGCCAGCACTTCCGCACCGTGCAACATTGCCTGCGCAAGCTTTCCCAATGCTATCTTGCCTTCGGGAATTATCACCACGCATCTCATTTGTCCTCTTCTGGCATAAGCTGCGGCAGAAGCAGACGTATTGCCTGTAGAAGCACACATCACTGCTTTTGCGCCAGTTTCTTTTGCCTTACTGATGGCAAGCGTCATTCCCCTGTCCTTGAATGAACCTGTGGGATTTAAACCCTCAAACTTATAGCAAAGTTTGCAGTTATATTTTAACGACAGATACTCCGATTTAATTAAAGGAGTTAATCCTTCGTTTAAACTGACGACCGGTGTTTTGTCATTTACGGGCAAGTAACTTTTATATCTTTCTATGATACCCGAATAGCTGAATTGCATCTTAAAATCCTTCCAAACTAAATTTATTTGATTATTTTTAACCTTAATCTAAACTCGTTTTACTAATAAATAATAAAATACTGCCGGTATGGAAGTTACTTCAAATCCTCCACTCTTATTACATTCAATACTTTATTTACGACATCCAATTTTACGATCTCTTCCATGGATTTGAACATGTCTTTATTCAAAACATGGTGAGTTATAAAAACAATTTTTGCCGAACCGCCATCCTGTGCCTGCTTTTGAATCATCGATTCGATCGAGACATTGTTACCGCCGAAGACCGTTGCGATTTTAGCTAAAACTCCGGGTTTGTCTTTTACTTTCATAAGCGCGTAAAATTTATTTTCCATCTCGTCTATCGGTTTTACCGGTTTGTTCACGAAGCATGTACATCCAAATATCGGTTTTTTATGCTTTTTATTGAAATCTCTGGCAATTTGAACTATATCGCCTACCACGGAACTGGCTGTAGGACGATCTCCTGCCCCCTGACCATAGCTCATTACTTCACCAACAAAATTACCATACAGATAAACCGCATTATTTGCATAATTTATAGAAGCAAGTATATGTTCTTTGGGTATTAATGCGGGATGGACTCTTGCGCATATCGAACCTCCTTCATCGCTTCCTATGGCAAGAAGTTTTATCGTATATCCAAGACCATCTGCGTTTCTTATATCTTCGAGAGTGATTTTTTTAATTCCTTCCTTGTATACTTCCTTGAATATAACCCTTGAATTAAAAGCGATGGAAGAAAGTATTGCCAGTTTGCATGCCGCATCATTTCCCTCTATATCGGCAGAAGGGTTTACTTTTTCGGCATAACCTAATTCCTGCGCAATATTTAACGCTTTTTCAAAATCCAAGTTTTCTTTCTGCATTCTGGTTAATATATAATTGGTAGTTCCGTTAACTATTCCGATGATCTTGCTTATGTTATTTGCCGCAAGCGACGATTTCATCGGCCCAATAATCGGTATCCCTCCGCCGACACTGGCTTCAAAAAGAATATCGACATTATTTTCGGCGGCAGCATTAAAAAGGCTTTCCCCTTTATTTGCGATCATATCCTTGTTCGCTGTAACGACATACTTTCCTTTCTTTAAAGAATCGATCACATAGGTATAGGCAGGATCGACCCCTCCTATCAGCTCGACAACAATATCTATTTCGGTATCATTTATTACGTCATAAGCATTATTCGAAAAAATAATCTCATCTCCAAGCATAGGTTCAAATTTTGCAGCCTTTTTTACAATATCCTTGTCTGCAACCCTTTTTATGTTGATGAATTTTCCTGTTTTCTTAGCTATATAGTCTTTTTGGCTTTCGATCAGTTTTAAAACACCGCTGCCTATGTAACCCAATCCGATTATCCCTATGTTTATTATATTGTCACGTTTTAAATCTTTTATTAAATTTTCATTCATGTAATTTTCCATGGCCTCTTACCAAATCATTATATGTTTCTCTTTTGATCCAGACATAGTCTTTTCCGTCTTCGACAGCAACAACTGCAGGTCTTGTCTGGCTGTTATAATTGCTCGACATCGAATAGCAATACGCGCCCGCCGTTGCAAGCGCTATAAAATCACCGGGTTTTATTTCCGGAAGAAAAGCATTTTCGACAAGTATGTCGCCGCTTTCGCAGTGCTTTCCTACAATCGTGTATTTCTTCCAATCTTTTTTATCTTTTTCTTCCTCTGTATCGCTTATCCTATTAGCAATAAATGGAGTATAGATTGCTCCATATAAAACCGGCCTTATATTATCACTCATCCCGCCATCAACAGAAATATAATTATGGATCCCGGGAATTTCTTTTACGACACCTACTTCATATATGGCAACCCCGGCGTTTCCTACGATCGATCTGCCTGGTTCAATCATAAGTTTGCTGATTTTGACACCGAATTTATGGGAGTATTTTTTTATGGCATCCTTGACTAAATCTGCAAAATCCTTTATATCAGGCGCATCGTCATCTTTGACATATTTGACGCCAAGTCCGCCGCCTATATTTATCCATTCAAGTTCGATGCCTAAATTTTTGCTTATCTCGGCTATGAACTTCAAATGGATGCCTATTAATTTATCATATGACTTGATATTGAATATCTGCGAACCTATATGGGAATGAATTCCTTTTAATTTTAAATTTGTTTTTTTTATTGTTTTTTTAACTGCTTCAAACGCAATTTCTCCGGTAAGTCCAAAACCGAATTTGGATTTTTCGTTACCCGTTTGTATGAATTCGTGAGTGGAAGCATGTATGCCAGGAGTAATCCTTAACAATACATTTTGCTCAACCCCATATCTATGAGCAAATTCGTCCAAATAATTCAATTCTTCAAAATTATCCACAACAAAGCAACCTACTTTGCTTTTTACCCCATATTCAATTTCTTCCCTTGATTTATTATTCCCATGAAAAAAAATCTTTTCAGCTTCAAAACCGCTCTGCAAAGCAATAAAAAGCTCCCCTCCGGTGGAAACATCTATCGATAGCCCTTCCTGCCTTGCAAGCTGGCACATCGGAATACAGTTAAACGCTTTTGAAGCATAAATAACCGTAACTTCCATATCGTTAAAATCGAAATTTTTTATATACTCCCTGCATTGATGCCTTATCGTTTCAATATCATAAACATAAAGCGGAGTTTTGTATTTTTCAACCAGAGAAGAAAAATCAATTCCATTAATTTCCATATGGTTTTCCTTATTAATTCTGGAAGTTATCGGAAGAAGCATTTTTGTTTTAAATCCTTTCTTTAGGTATTATACAAAAATATTCAAATAATTAAAAAATAATTACATCTTTTCGGGGGCAGAAATACCCAGTATATCCAGCCCGTTTTTTAAGACTTTCTTTGTTGCGATTGCTAAAACAAGCCTTATCATATTTACCTTATTTTTACTTATAATTATATTGTGATTATAAAAATAATGAAATTCCCCCGATAACCTGTAAAGATACTGAGTAACCAGATATGGTGCATTATTTTTACATGCATCATAAATGATATCAGGAAACAACGACAAAACCCATGCGATATTTCTTTCGCTGTTATTTTTAAATTCATATTTTTTCATGTTCAAAAGAAAATTTTCGCAAAAACCGGCACTTGAATTCTCGATTTCGCTGATTTCCTTTTCGCTTGCGTTCTCGAGATCGATTTCTCTCAACTTCCTTATTATGCTTCCTATTCTTGCATGAGCATATTGCACATAAAACACGGGGTTTTGGTTTGATTTCTTTTTTGCAAGGCTTAAATCGAAATCCATGTGAGTGTCAAATGAATTCATTGAGAAAAAATACCTTACCGCATCTTTTCCAACATGCCGGATGAGATCGTCAAGCGTCATACCCTTACCTTTGCGCCTGGACATCTTGAGAACTTCTTTGCCTTCCACAAGCCTTACCAGCTGACCTATTATTATATTTACGGCATCGCTATTCATTCCGATGGATTTTCCTATTGCTTTCAACCTTGATATATAACCATGGTGATCAGCTCCAAGAATATATATAAGAAAATCAAATCCTCTTTCCTTCTTGTTCATAAGATACATTATGTCTGAAGCAAAATAAGTAGGATTTCCGTCACCTCTTACTATCACTCTGTCTTTATCATCCCCATAACTTGTTGCCTTAAACCATAATGCATCTTCCTGTTCATAAACCAGATTGTTTTCCCGTAAAAACTTCATTGCTTTTTCAAAATTATCGTTCTTATAAAGCGAGCTTTCATAAAACCAGTTATCAAACTCGACTCCTATAGACAACAAGGTTTCTCTTATGAATGAAAGCATCATGTCGATGGAAATTTTTTCCATTTCGGCGTCGTTAGTAGCCGGTTCATCCTTGTTTAAAATAAACTTATCTCCATAGCTCTCGTAAATTTTTTCTGCCACCACCGCAACCGTTTTCTCCGGATAACCATCTTTGGGGTATGAAAACTTTATGCCAAACCTTTTTAAATAAAGCGACTTAACGCACTCGGCGAAAATTTTTGCTTGTGTTCCATAATCGTTGACATAATATTCCCTCTGAACATCGAAACCGTTCTTTTCATATATATTTGACAAAACATCTCCCATTACACCCCAGCGACCATGGCCTATATGAAGATTCCCGGTAGGATTAGAGCTTACATATTCGATCTGAATTCTTTTGCCTGCACCGCTTTTATTTTCTCCATAGCATTTATCTTCGGAAAAAATCTTATTTAAGCTTTCGAAAACAAATTTGTCTTTCAGATTAAAATTTATAAAACCCGGAGCGATCAACGCCACGCTCTCGACAAATTTCCACTTCGAAAGAATTTGCTTGTTGATTTCTTCCGCAAGTTCCATCGGTTTTTTCTTAACCTGCGAAGACAACACCATTGCAGCGTTTGTAGTTAAATCTCCGAATTCCTTATTTTTCGGTTCTTCCAGTCTTATGGACTTAAAAATTTTGTCCATATTCAAATCAATTTTTTTGTCAATTTTCTTGTTTTTTAATACAACATTTTCTAGATCCGATAAAAATCTGCATTTTAAAGAATTGATCAGCAATATTTCTCCCGTTTTAGTCAAAAAAATTATCAATCTGGAGCCGATGACCGGAGTTGAACCGGTAACCTACTCATTACGAATGAGTTGCTCTGCCAGTTGAGCTACATCGGCAAAAATGAAACAAAAAAACAATAACAGATTTTATAATTTAATCCAGATAATTTTCAATATCCGTTATCGTAAAATCTTCTTCGTTCCTGTCAGGTAATTTTGAAGGCATTTCCCTTTCGTTATCGATTTCGATCTGAGATATAGGAACACTTACCTTAGATTCGTTTTCAAATTCAACAATAACATTATTTTTTAAAGGCTCATAGCTGTAAATTATGCCTTTCCCAAAACTGCATTTTACCGGAGTTCCTTTTTCGGGTGCCTTTTCGACAAATTCCTTATAGGAATCATATTCGTACTTGAGGCAGCACATCAGTCTTCCGCAAATACCCGAGATCTTAAGAGGATTTAAGGGAAGATTCTGATCTTTTGCCATCTTTATTGAAATAGACTCGAAGTCAGTCAAAAAACTTTTACAGCATAAATTCATCCCGCATGGACCAAGACCTCCCACAATCTTTGCTTCGTCTCTCACGCCAATTTGTCTTAGCTCGATCCGCATTTTAAAGTAAGCCGCAAGTTCTTTTACCATTTCTCTAAAGTCGACTCTTTTTTCCGAGGTAAAATAAAAAATCATTTTGCTTTTATCAAAAATGATATGAACATCCACAAGCTTCATCGGAAGCCCGTACTTTTTTGCCAAATCTTCAAATTTCCTATAGCCTTCCGTTTCCTTTCCCTTATTCAATTCATCGACTGACAAATCATAATAAGTGGCTTTTCTTATAATCTTCTTGGTGGAAGCTATACTTTCTTCTCCGGCCATGCTGGTTGGATACGTCACTATTTCTCCTATCTCAACCACATCTTCCACCCTACAGATAACCTTATCGCCTATATTAAGCCCGGTTTCTGCCGAGCCTAAATAATGCACATTCCCGTTTTTCCTGAAAATAACACCTATCATTAACGCCATTTATATATATCACCTCTTAGATATTTAAAGCTGCATAAACCCGAGTATTACTCTATCCAGTGCAATTTCGCAGTTGATGCCATGTTTTATATAAATCTTATTTTCTCTGATTACTTCCAACAGCTTTAAATATTTATTTATATCCTCGCCATTAAAATTTTTACTAATAATATTATAATTACCGGCATAATGTAAAACCTTATCTTTGCTTCCGGCCATTACCGCAATTATGTCTTCAAAATAATCTGTTATTATATCAAAAACATGTTTAATAATTAATGCGGTTGATTTCGAAATTTCTCTTTTATTATTTGCTTCATTTTTTTTAATCATTCTTTCTATATCATCCTCATCCAGTCCGCTTTTTTTTATTTTTTCTATTTCTTTCTTTTGCCTTTTTATTATCTCCTGGCTTATTTTAGGTATATAACCATAAACATAATTGGAAAAATTTAAAGCTGCCGTAATATTTTTCCTGTTTGAAATCAGTTCCATCAGCATTTTTTTCAATTCGTTTTCAATATCGGCAAATTTTTTATCAAAACGCTCTAATTCTTTGCCTTTAAAAATCCAACCGTAAAGCTGACATCTTGATTTTATCGTCTTTATAATATTGTTTATATCTTCGGCAAGCAAAATAAATATGCACTTATTATCAGGAGGGTCTTCAAGAATCTTAAGCATCTTATTGGAAGTTATATCACTCATTAAATCCGCTTCCTTGATCACGGCTATCTTGAACTCATTGTTCATTGAAGAAATCGACATTAGATAGTTAAGTTCCGTTATTTCTTCCACGGTAATGACATTTCCAAGAGGCTCAAGAACATAAAGATTGGGATATCGTGCTTTTAACGTATTCCTGCAAGTCGCACAATCAAGGCAGCCGTTATTTTTGCAGTTCAAATTTGCAGCGAAATTGAGTGTCAGCTCGAATAAATGTTCCATGTTTTCTCCGTGAAAAAGATAGGAATGGGAAATGCTGCCATTTTTAAGCCCTTTGTTAAGCAGTTTTAAATTGATCGTATTTATTGAATTTTCCGATAGAAAGGTAAGATTGCTAAAACTTAAAATTTTATTTCTCCGTTTGTCTTGTTTTCAATTATTGTCAATATTTCTCTGTTTATTTTTCCGATAGATTTCAACGAACTTTTTTCCATACAGTTCAATATCTCCCACTCATATTTATTTGCTACTTCCATCGCAACTTCATAAGTTCTTTCCATATAGCTGATATCTTTTTCATGTATGTCTTTTTCGCTAAAACCCGTAATTTTATTCAATCTTTTATCATTTAATTTTCTGCAAAGTTCGGGAGGAATGCATAAAAATATAACGATGTCGGGTTTAGGCAAACAAAGTTTGTTAAATTCCAAATCGAATATCCATTCTATATAATACTTCCTGTCTTTTTTATCATCAAATTTAGCAGCTTGATAAATCATGTTCGACGAAACGTATCTGTCGGAAATAAGAACACCTTTATTTTTATAGAACTTTTCCCAGCTTGTCTTGTATGACGCAAACCTATCCGATGCAAAAAACAAAGAAGCTGCATACGGATTTACCAATTTTGGGTCTTTGCCAAACTTCCCATTCAAATACATTTTAACAAGAGAAGAGGAATCGCTTTTATAGTCTGGAAACTCCAGCTTCATTGCATTGTAATTTCTTTTAACCAGTTCCTCAAACACTAATTTTGCCTGAGTTGCTTTGCCGCTGGAGTCTATGCCCTCGATTACTATAAGAGTGCTTTTAATATTTTTCGAATCATTATTTTTCATCTGTTATGTGTTTTTATTTCGCCGATTTATCGTTTGTTGTTTCGTCGTAATCTTAAAAAAATCCATATTAAATCATAAGACTTTATTTTACATTTCAACCATTTTTTTATAAGCTTACCAATAGGTTTTCCTTGGTTCGTTTTTATAATATTTTTTATATTCTTTATTATAAATGAAAAAAATTTATTATCCGAATTAATTTTATTATATTGGTTTTT
>JAQUMQ010000025.1 GCA_028718045.1 Actinomycetota bacterium | reverse complement strand
TTTGTTAAGCGGCATAATATACGGTGCAAGAGATGCCGCTCATAAAAGACTACTAAAGGCAATCGAAAACAATGAAGACTTGCCGATAGATTTGCAAGATGCCGTTTTATTTTATGTCGGTCCATCGCCTACACCTCCGAATAAAAAGAGCGGCGCCGTGGGTCCGACAACAAGCGAGAGAATGGACGGGTTTACGGAACCGCTTTTAAAAAAAGGACTTCGCGCAACAATAGGCAAAGGCGACAGAAACCCCCAGATCAAAGACCTTATGAGAAAATATAAAACAATTTACTTTACAGTCCCAGGTGGGATATCGGCCTTACTTGCATCAAAAATAAAAGAAATAAAAACCGTTGCATATGAAGATCTGGGTCCCGAAGCCATTTTTGAAATCAAAATCAAGGATTTTCCGCTTTTTGTCGCTTACGACCTTAACGGAAACGATATTTTCGCGCTTGCACGCCTTACAAAATGATGCCACCTTTCTGAATTCAGCAAGATGCCTTCGTCGACCGCCAAACGCAAAAAACCTTTCGGACATGGAAAGTATCTTCCGGGTATAAAATCCGATTCGGAGCCTTTCTGCTTCTTTCCCTTACTTCGGCTTGCATCGCTATAACAAAGCTTAAATTCGGCAGACGGTATTCTTAAAATTAATATCATATTTCATATTTGCAAACATAATTTTTTTATGTAAAATAGTATGCAGGTGAAATAATATGAGAACTACCATAAATATTCCTGAAGAAATCATCAAGGAAGCCGAAGCTCTTTACGGTACTACGAACAGATCGAGAGCAGTGGAGAATGCAATAAAAGACGCCATAAGGTTTAAAAAACTGAAAGAGTTCATGGCTTTAAAATCAAAAATAACATTCGATGAGGAATATATTAAAAAAATAAGGGAAGCTGAAATATATGAGAAGTAAGATTATGGTTGATACTTCTGTGTGGATAGAATATTTCAAAAACAACCAAGATTATGTTGGGTATATTGAAGAAAATCTACATCTTGATTCTATCTATATAACAGGTCCCGTAATTACAGAATTAATCCAGGGTGTCAAAAGCGATAAAGAATGTATGCTGCTCATTAATACGATTAATGCCATTCCTTATCTTGAGTGCGGTTTTCAAGATTGGATCATGGCGGGAGAATTGTCTTTTAAGTTAAGGCAAACCGGTAAAGTTATTCCTGTAACGGATGTTTTGATTGCGGCAGTATCAATAAGAAACTCTGCAAAAATATTAACTTTGGATAATCATTTCAGGAACATAGACGGCGTCGAATTAATAGTTTAAAAAAGATTTGACAAAGACATCAAAAATAAAAGAAATAAAAACCGTTGCATATGAAGATCTGGGTCCCGAAGCCATTTTTGAAATCAAAATCAAGGATTTTCCGCTTTTTGTTGCTCACGACCTTAACGGAAACGATATTTTCGCGCTTGCACGCCTTACGGAATGGCAAAGGAAAAACACTGCGCAAGGCATGGAAGCAATATGACATGGCGCATATTCTATATTTACAGCAAGTGCGGTAGTGCTGCCTCCCAATCCTGCGGGTCCTATGCCTGTTGAATTTACTTCTTTTAAAATTTTATTTTCCAGTTCGGAATACCTTTTATCCGGATTATATGTTCCGACTTTTCTAAAAGCAGCCCTTAGCGCAAGCTCCGATACTTTCGAAGCGCTGCCTCCTATTCCGATTCCGATAATTACTGGAGGGCAACTTTTGGTTACGTTTTTTATAACAAGATCTTTTACTATCGTTATTATCTCCTCAGGAGTTGCGGACGGATTTAGCATAAAAAGATACGAGCAGTTATCGCTGCCCCCACCTTTTAAATAAACCTTGATTTCAAGCCCTTCAGATTCAGCCACCCCGTAGCTTATAATCACAGGAGTGTTTGTTGATGTGTTTTTTCTTTCAAACAAGGGATCGTCTACGATAGATTTCCTCAAATAACTCTTCTTATAAGTTTCCGCAACCGTAGTATTTATTGCATTTTCAATATCATCAAACATTTCGATACATGTATTTTTACCGATAATCAACTCCACATAAACGGTACCGCAGTCCTGGCACAAAGGAATCTTATTCGTTAAAGCAGCTTTCGAGTTTTCTATTATGAGACTGAGTATCTTTTTTGCCATTATGTTTTTTTCGGAGGCCAAAGCATTTTCAAGCGAATCGACTACATCTTGCGGCAAACTGAAGCTTGCGTTATTTATCAGTTTTTTTAGTTTGTTTTTTATTTTTATAATTTTTATAGTCTTCATTTTTTGAAGGGCATTGCGGATTTATACATAAATCCCACGGCCTTTTGCCTTTTCTTATCACTTTAATAACAGGATAATCACATGCCTTGCACGTATTTTCGGTTGTAAGTATCAGCCCATTTTGAGGCATGGAAAAAGCTTTGTTGCACTTGGGATAATTTGAGCACCCGATAAATTTCTTTTTGGTTTTGGTTGAGAATCTGATGAGCAAATTGCCGTCGCAATCGGGATTAGGGCATTTCCCCACAATCTCATCTTCTTTAATGCCGTCTCTGATGGCTTTCCCGATTTCGGTTTTTTTGGAATTTAAAATATCCAAAATCTCTTTTAAAGCTTTTCTTGATATATCAACGACTTTGCTTTTATCCAGGTCTCCGTTTGCGATACCGTCCATATCTACTTCCAATTCCGCCGTCATATCAGGGCTGGTAATTTTTTCGGCATAATCTTTCAAAGTCTTGATTACGGCAATTGCTTTTTTGCTTGGTTCCAGCGGATTACCTTTAATATAGCCTCTTGTTATCAGATTTTGTATTATGGTGTGCCTGGTTGCTTTCGTTCCAAGCCCAAGCTCTTCCATTTTTTCAACCAGCTTACCCTGGGTATATCTAAGCGGAGGTTTAGTTTCCTTTGACAGAATTTCCTTATTCAAAACAGAAACACTCTCACCGTTTTTTAATTCAGGAAGAAAAATATCCACATGTTTATAATATGGATAATACTTTGTCCAACCTTCTTTGATAATATTTGAACCGTTTGCTATAAATTTTTCTCCGCCAATATCTATGTTGGCCACCATGTTTTTTGCAATTGATTCGGGAAGAAGAGTACATACAAACCTTCTAACGATAAGCTCATACAATTTCCACTCGTCTTCACTTAAGTTTTCGCGCATGGCAGCCGAAGTAGGATAAATGGGCGGATGATCTGTCGTTTTTTTAAAACCTCTTGTCGGTTTGATTTGTTTTTGAGAAAGTGCGGTTTTTATCATTTCGCCAAACACAGCATTGTTTGACAAGACTGTTAAAGTCTCCCTTAAATCAATCGTATTGGGATAAACGGTATTGTCTGTTCGGGGATAACTTATATAACCATTCATATATAAATTTTCAGCCGTGTTAATTGTTTTTTGCGCCGTAAAACCAAGAGCGTTTGCGGCTACGATCAATGCGGTTGTATTTAACGGCACAGGCGGTTTTAATGGTCTTAGCGCTTCTTTTATTGCTATGACTTTACCTTTATCGGGAAGCTTCTCAAAAATCGCTCTTGCTTCCTTTTCGTCGAGAAATCTTTTCTTATGATGCAATGCGTCGAATTTTTCATTGTTCTCATTTGCAAGATTTACTTTAATCTGCCAATAGGGAGTTTTCACAAAACTGTCAATCTCAAGCTCCTTATCTACCATTAAAGTCAAGGTTGGTGTTTGAACACGGCCTACCGATAAAAATTTGTCTTTCAGTTGATAAGAAGCAAGAGAAATAAACCTTGTCAAAACGGCACCCCAAATCAAATCTATGTCCTGACGTGCCATACCCGCAAAAGCAAGATTGGCATCAATCTTATGGAGTTTTGCAAAAGCAGATTTGATATCTTTCGGGGTTATGGCCGAAAATTTTGCTCTTTCGACAGGAATCTCTCCCTTCTTGTCTCTTACAACCTGAAACGCATCATAACCAATAAGCTCTCCTTCTCTGTCGAAGTCCGTAGCAATTATAATCGCATCTGCCTCACTTGCTACTTTCGTAAGTGCCTGCATTATCTTTTTTTCGATTGGTTTTTTTATTATATCTGCATCAACCAGATTTTGTGGCGGAATCTTAAACCAGTTTGCATATTCGTCAGGAAATTCTACCTGAAGAATATGCCCTTTCAAACCAATGGTTTTAAAGCTTCCTTCCGTATTCGTAAAACTATGAACGGGTACGCCATATACTTTCTCCTCTTTTACCCCGTTTCCCGAAAGTATCTGAGCAATTCTTTTAGCAGCAATTTCCTTTTCGCTTATAATTAATCTCAATTTGAACTCAGCCTATTTAGTATGATAATAAAATAATACACGGATAAATCACAAAAATTATCTTATTGAATATAGACTTATAACATTAAAAAATAATTTTTAAAATATCAAGCAATAAATATTTTAATTTTTAATTGTTTTATTTTTTTATGTTTATACTTTAAAATAAATACACATTATTCATTATAAGTAAACAATGATTTTTACCCTATAGTAAAAACCAATTTAAAATAACAGGCTGCATAGCCGAAGTTAAAAAAAGATAAAAAGAAAGATGTCTTTAAATGAATATTAACTTAAAAATAGCAGATGCCATAGCAAAACTAAAAAAAGAAAAAGACGCAATAATACTTGCCCATAATTATCAGATAGGCGAAGTTCAAGATATCGCCGATTATGTGGGAGATTCACTTGAATTAAGCATAAAAGCATCAGAGGTGCAAAACAAGGTAATCGTATTTTGCGGCGTAAAGTTTATGGCTGAAACCGCAAAAATCCTGAATCCAAAAAAAACGGTACTGATTCCTGATGAATCCGCGGGATGTCCTATGGCAAACATGATAACAGTAAAAGATATGGATGAGCTAAAAAAAGCACATCCCGATGCAATAATAGTTTGTTACGTAAACTCGACAGCTGAAGTCAAGGCAAAAGTCGATATATGCTGCACCAGTGCCAATGCTGTTCAAATCGTCAGCTCTTTGCCTAAAAACAAAAAAATCATATTTATTCCTGACAGATACCTCGGAAGTTATGTCCAAAGTCAAACCAAAAGAGATCTTATCTTATGGCATGGATATTGCCCCACTCATGTTTTGATTAATGCAAAAACAATTATCCAGACCAAAAAAGACCATCTTGGCGCAGAGGTTATCGTTCATCCCGAGTGTACGCCTGAGGTAATAGAATTAGCCGATAAAGCATTGAGTACGGGCGGGATGCTTAAATATGTCAATAAATCTCAAAACACCGAATTCATTATAGGAACAGAGATCGGCATTATATACAGGCTTCAGAAACAAAACCCCAAAAAAGTATTTTATCCGGCGCAAAAAAACACTATTTGCCCGAACATGAAACTTATAAACCTTGAAAAAATTATGTGGGCTCTCGAAGATAATATCCATGAAATTAAGTTATCTGACGATATAATTAAAAATGCTAAAGCATCTCTTGAAAGAATGAAGGAATTTGTTTGAATTTTGTGACTTAGATTCTTAAAATATTCAATCAAGGTTTGCTAATATAAATGAAATCAAAAACCAGAAAGATGTTAAAACAATGCTTCCAAGATTTTTATTTAATCCTTTAAACTATGATAATCTGTGCGATTACAATGATTATACGATAATAGGCAGCGGAATAGCCGGACTATCTACCGCAATAAGATTGTCAAATCACGGAACAGTTAAAATTTTTACAAAAAGCGCGCTTTCGGAATCCAATACCTGGTATGCTCAGGGCGGTATTGCAGCCGCGATAAAAAGTCCGGACGGTTGGGAAAGTCATTACAATGACACGATCAAATCAGGACAAGGCTTGTGTGACAGCGAAGCAGTAAAAGCTCTTGTCCGATCAGCTCCAAAAATGATTGAAGACCTTATCAAAAATGGAATCAACTTTGACATTGCCAATGGAGAAATAGGTCTTACTCTTGAAGGAGGGCACTCCAGTCCAAGAATACTTCACGCCGGAGGAGATGCTACGGGTGAAGAAATCGAAAAAAAACTCATTGCTTTTGCAAAGCAGCTTAAAAATATCGAATTTTATCCAGAAAATTTCGTGCTTGATATCTTGACTTCAGACAATGAATGTATAGGTATTTCGGTTCTTAATACAAATAACGGTAAAGTCGAAATACATCCTACGTCAAACATAATTATTTCCACCGGCGGAATAGGCCAGCTATTTGAACTTACGACCAATCCTTCTGTTTCGACAGGCGACGGCATTGCCATGGCTTACAGAGCCGGTGCAGAGATAAAAGATATCGAATTCATCCAATTTCATCCAACGGTTTTTAAAACAAACGACGGCAAGCTATTTTTGATTACCGAAGCCTTAAGAGGTGAAGGAGCTTTTTTAAGAGATATCGAAGGAAACAGATTCATGCTTGGGAAACATCCGCTTGCCGAACTTGCCCCAAGAGATATAGTAGTCAAGGAAATGATAATGATAATGAAAGAAAAAGAAACGGATTTCGTTTACCTTGACGCAACGCATCTTAACGAACATATGTTAAACATCAGATTTCCAAACATAATAAACAAACTTAGGGAAAACGGGCTTGATTTAAAAACCGATTTAATAAAAATTTCCCCTGCAGCTCATTACCTTAACGGTGGGATAAAAACAAGCTTAAATGGTGAAACAAATATACGGGGTGTTTATGCTTGCGGAGAAACAGCGGCAACAGGAGCTCATGGAGCAAACAGGTTGGCAAGCAATTCCTTGATAGAAGCACTTGTTTTTGGAGCAAGAATTTATGAAAGTATCGTAAACAAAATCGATAATAAAAATAAATTAAAATTAGCCCAAAAAGCAACAGCCTGTCAGGAGATAATTTGCAAAGCCATTTCTTTTAAAAACAAAAATATCGTCAAAAACGATGAAAATTCGATAAGTCAAAAAAACGATAAACCCGTAACATCGGAGGAAATAAACAAACTAAAAAATAAATTAAAGCACCTCATGTCGAGCAGAGTAGGCATTTTAAGGGAAGGCAAAAGACTTGGAAATGTACTTAACTTTGTAAACGAAAATTTAGCTAAACAAAGCTTATACGAGATAAAAGAGTTAGAATCAAATGAATTTTTAAATATGCTTTTTGTCGCAAAACTTATTATAACCGCAGCAATATCAAGAACCGAAAGCAGAGGAACTCACCAAAGATGCGACTTTCCCGAAACAGATGATAAAAACTGGAAAAAGCATATAATTCAAAAAGATGAAGAGATTTATTTTGAACCGGTAACGTAAAAAGATTATCTTCCCGAAAGCCATCTTGGAAAATATTGCCGGCTGTATATCTATAAAAAAACTTTGTTTTTGTTTTTTTATAAAATGGATATACCGAAAAAAATTTTAAAAAACAATATTTGACGAAAGTAAAAATCATGAAAAACAAAAACTTAACTGCGTTAAGCAAACTTGAAATTGAGGATATTATAAAAAATGCGATAAAGGAAGATTTGGGTGCTTACGGCGATATAACGTCAAAGCATATCTTCGGCAAGGACGACTTCTCCGAAAGCTATATTATTTGCAAAGAAAAAAATGGTGCCGTTTTATGCGGAATAGACGTCGCAAAATTTATTTTCGAAGAAATAGATTCAAAAATAAAGTTTCTTAAATTAAAAAATGACGGTGATTTCTTGAATACAAGAGAAAAAATCTGTGAAATAAAAGGCTCGACATTATCAATTTTAAAGTCGGAAAGAGTCAGCTTGAATTTCATTCAGCACCTTTCTGGAATTGCGAGCGCGACAAAAAAATTTACGGAAATATCGTCTCCATATAGTATAAAAATTACCGAAACGAGAAAAACTATCCCGAATCTCAGAATACTTGAGAAATACGCAGTAAGGTGCGGCGGCGGTTACAACCACAGATTCGGGCTTTTCGACGGAATACTCATAAAAGATAACCATATCGCCGCAGCGGGCGGAGTAAGCAAGGCAATAAATATGCTGAGAAATAAAATTCCTCATACCTTAAAAATAGAAGTTGAAGTAAAAACGCAAGATGAACTTCTTGAAGCTGTCGAAAGTAAAGCTGACATAATAATGCTTGATAATATGGGATTCGACGAAATGACAAAATCAGTCAAGCTGATAAGAGAAAAATTAAATGATCGGTGCAAGATCGAAGCTTCCGGAAATGTTCGCCTTGAAACACTGGAACAAATATGTAAAACGGGTGTGGATCTCATATCCTCGGGGGCAATAACAAATTCTGCCAAAGCCATAGATTTTTCACTGGAGTTTAAAAGCTGAAAAGCCAATTTTAACGAATAATCCGGTTTGGGATTTCAAATAAAATAAAAGCTTACTTTTTTAAGTTTGTTTGCCGGAATTTTTTTTCGGATTGCTAAAAAATTTTTCTTTTTATTTCGCCAATCTTTTCCATAGCCGATATTCTGCCCGCATTTATTATCTCCGGTGCTTTCGTAAACTCAAAAATACCAAAATCTCCCGTTTTCGGTTGTATAAGCGCATCCGCCATAGGAAAGCAGCTGGCTTCAATTTCTCTTTCCATCATGGCAAGAGATAAGTCGATTACGTTAAAAATTGATGTTTTTGTTGTCGGTATCTCTTTCCTGTCGGTATTGTTTAGGGCAACCGCTATAATAAAATCGACGCCCATTTTCCTTACCGTATCCACGGGCAGAGGCTCGATAACACCCCCATCTATCAATATCATGCCGTCTTTTACCAATGGTTCAAATATGCCGGGTATTGCGATAGAAGCCTTTACGGCATCTTTTAATTTACCTTTTCCCAGCGCTACCCTTTTTTTTGAAATGATATCAGCCGCAACGGCACAAAACGGTTTTATGCAATCATCAAAAGTTTTTTCTTGTAAAAATTTATATAAGACCTTATCGACTTTTCTTGAGTTTAAAATAGTTAAGTTAGGAAGAGTAAACGTAGTCGAGATTACAAACCTCTTCCAGTCGTTTGAATTTATAAACTTTAAGATTTCGCTTATGGAAACTCCGGAGCAATAAAGAGCACCTATGACAGAACCCATGCTCGTGCCTGAAATAGCCGAGATATTGATTCCTTCATTTTCGAGAACTTCGAGAACTCCTATATGAGCAAGCCCGCGTGCTCCTCCTCCGCTTAAAGCCACTCCTATTTTTTTTGGTTTTCTTCTGAATAACATGAAATTATTATAAAATAAAAACCGAAATAATTTAAGATATTCGTTTTCGAATTGAATTTAAAAAACAGCAAAAAATTTTTTAAAGGATTTTCATAAAAAATTGAATGAATCCCTATAGTTTGATAATATTTAAAAACATATTAAAGTTGATATTTCGTTAAAAAAGGGAAACTAAAAAAAATCCCGGCGCCGGACAGACAAAAGGTGAATACAAAGATACACGAATATAAATATATATATTATTTATCGAAGACCTAATCATTATAATTATCGACAAAGATGAAAAAGCATAACACATTATCGATTTCGCCAATAACCCTTGCTAAAGCATTTTGGATTTTCATGATTATTTTTTTCTTATTTTTCTCTTTATCGGGGTGCAGCAGTCTGCTTGAAGGCAAAAAAGCTGGAGTTACGAACTCGACAGGCATACCGGCAAACTCGGACAGCGACGAGAATGCAACCTCAAACCAGACTAACATTACAAACGGAGTTACCACTTCAATCATCGCGGCAAAATCAGGCAATTCAAATGGTTCCGGCAGCAGCGAGGATCCGGCATCAATCGGACAATCGACTATATCCGAAACTGCCGAAGATAATCAGAAAAATGACACATCTGATTCAAAAACAGAAAATACCGGCAATACCAATGATCTGGAAACGCAAAGATACTATTTTGAGCTTGGGATAAAATCCTTTGAGGAAGCAAAATATGTCGAAGCGCAGTATTATCTGGAAAAAATAAAATCGGACTATATTATTCTTGCCGATTATATAAAATTCTACATTGCAAAAAGTATGCTCCTGCAAAAAAAATATGATATGGCAGTTGAGAATTACCGGAACTTGATCGATAACTTTCCTCAAAGCATTTTTCAGGAAAAAGCAACCATCGAACTCGGAGACGCATATTATCTTAAGAAAGATTTCGTTAAAGCTGCCGGACAATATAAAATATTCCAGACAAAATTTCCCGATTCCGGTCTTATTCCATATTCTTTATTTCAATCAGGAGTCTGCAAAGAAAAAAACAGCAACTTCGAAGAAGCATATGCCGACTATAAAAATATTTATATCAAATACCCCGAATCTGATTATGCAAAATATGCCTGTGAGAATCTGGCAAGATTATCGGAACAAAACGGCCTTCCTGCTTTTATACCGACCGTCGATGAACTTTACGCCAGGGCGGAGAAACTGTTTAGCATATATTATTATGATATGGCGCTCGCAGATTTCAATAAAATTATTGCAAGCAGTGATGCATCGAATAAATATCCGGATATTTATTCGAAAACACTTTTTAAAACAGGCATGTGTTATTTTAATATGAATGATTATGCAAATTCAAAAAAGTATTTGGATATGAACTATGAAAGATTTCCTACGGGAGGTTATGCTGACGACTCTTTGTATTACTTAGGAAGATGCCTTACAAACTTAAATGCAAGCAACGAAGCTATCCAAACCTATAAAATGCTGCTTGAAAAATTCCCCCAAAGCAATTATGCGGATGACAGCCTGTACAGATGCGGAAGAATTTCTTATATGGCTGATGATTGGCAAAATGCCGCTTTTTATTATCAGAGAGTAATCGATGAATATCCTGGCGGCGACAAGTTGCCTGACGTTTATTGGGAACTTGGATGGATTCAGTACAGGCTTGAAGAATTTGACAGCGCACTAATAACATTTGACAAGATGTCAGTTTCTTTCAAAGGCACGAGTCTTGAAGAAAAGAGTCTCTTTTGGAAAGCAAAATGTCTTCAAAAGTTGGACAAACAAAGTGAAGCAATCGAAATATATAAGAAAATATTTTCGATCAATGCCTTATCTTATTATGGATTTGCATCAGCCAAAGCACTCGAAATTATTGGGAATCCTGTCTCAATGCCGGTGATTGATAAAAACCTTAATCCGGAAAATCAAAATATATCAAAGATAATTCCCGAAATATATAACGAACTCATTCCGCCAAACATTACGAATATCG
>JAQUMQ010000024.1 GCA_028718045.1 Actinomycetota bacterium | reverse complement strand
CACGCCTTTAATTGCGGGTTCTTCGCCGAAATCCAAAACGCTTACCTGTAAATAATCTTCTCCGTCGGTAGTCGATATAAATTTAATATGGCCAAGTTTACTGCAGCCATTTGAATCAAGAAATTCTATAAGCTTATTGGAAAATTCCAAAATTTTGTTCAAAAATTCTTCTTTTTTAATTGGTTTCGATGCCGTGAGGACAACTTTTTTTGTTAATGCTACTGAATTAATTTCATTCATTCTTCAATATGGACGCATAATAAAATAAAGTATCGTAATTTTTCAGATTTATAATAAACGCCTTATCAACAGGCTTTGATTTGTATAAAATCAAACATGATTAAATTTATACTTCAAAAATCAATAAAATGCAACGTTAATATTAAATTAAAATATTAATTGGTTTTACAGGATGTTGTTAGTAATAAGATTTATGCGATTTCCTATTTAGAATGTCGGCTTTATTAAGCAAAGATTACTTTTATTCAAAAAGCCGATTTTTTAAATTTTTCGACTTTTTTTATAACTTATTTTAATCTTTCATTAATAATTCCATTATATACATTTCAAGCTTTTCGTAATCTCTTTCTTTTATGCATTCTTTTTGAAAATTGTAGTCAAACTTTTTTACCTTTTCCTCCAACATTTTAACTATTCTTAAGCTATTTGAAAGATGTTGAAATGAATTTTCGATTTTTTGAGTTCTCATGGCTTTTACATCTAAGCCTATATATTCCCCATTTGAACCAAAATTATTTTCAACTAATAAACGAATCTGATTGAAAGCTGCTCGTAAATTTTGAACACCAAAAGATTTATCCTGGTCAAATTTAAGACCATTCTGATCATTAAGATGTACACTCCACATCTTCCCAAATGTCAATCCAAATGCAATTTCATTTGCAGGATCCAGTCCTGCCAATATTGCATGTGCCGTTTCTAAAAGACCGCCAACACGATTTGGATCGATGGAAGCTGCAGAAATTGCCATGGCATGTCCGATAGTGGGACAAAAACTTACATCTACTGGTTCGTTAGGTTTGGTTTCAATTAATATCTTTATCTTTTTATCATACTCAAGCATTTTATTTATAGCTTCAAGAATAAGCTTTACGCCAGTTATCGGATCTTTACTTTCATAGCATAAAGTGCCTTCTCGTGCCAGCCATAATACAATTTTGTCACACTTCAATTCATTGGCAATATCAATAGATCTAAACGAACGCCATAATGCAAATTCTCTATCAGAAATTGAATTTGATGTATATCCGCCGTCTATAGTTCTGTAATCCATCCATAGACGAGGAGCCACGAATTCTGCTTTCATGCCATTCTCTTCAAGTATTTTCGATGTTTCTTTAGCCCTTTTATATATTTGTGTACCTCTTAATTCGTTAATATCCGGAACTGCATCATCATCATGAAACTGTACTGCATCAAATCCAATTTCACGAAATTTTTTTACTTTATCTTTAAATGGTATCTCGTCTCTAACAGGAGGTCCAAAAGTATCTGCCCCACTATGAACATTCCATGGACCTACCGAAAATTTAAACATAGACATTTCAAATCCTCCTACTTATTATTTTAAACCAAATTTATTTATATTATTTATCACTTTGCAATATTCTCCATATTAATTATTCTAATTTAAAATGGAGCTAAAGTAATTTTTTTACCTGTTTTTGAAGACTCATATATTGCATTAACCACAAGCAGATTTTTATAAGCTTCATCTGCATCAATCATAGGAATTTCGTTTTGAATAATACAATTATTAAAATATTCTACCTCCTGTTTATACATATTATTAGGTTCATATACATATTCGGATATATTTCCATCGATATCCATCACCATTTTCCCTTCCGGTAATTGGCCTATAGTCTTTTCACCAAACAAACTGCCATTAGTGCCATAAATTTCAAACATATGCTTGGCTCCTTTCGCACAAAAAGTAGAGTCTACTAACCCAATCGCTCCGTTTTTAAATTTAAGTAGTCCAATACCAGTGTCTTCTACTGAATAATGATTTATAATAGTATCAATCATTCCCGATACTTCGGTTATATCTCCTATCCACCATCTTAAAAGATCAACACAATGAATACCCATATCCATTAAAGCACCTCCACCGGCAAGCTTTTTATCAGTTCTCCATGTAAACTCATTACTTGGCCCATATTCAACATGATAATGAGATAACTGTGCTCTCGCCATCACAATTCTACCTATTCCTCCGGATTCGATAATCTGCTTCACCTTTTGGTGAACACTATGAAATCTCATCATAAAAGCATTCATAAACAACACATTATTATTCTTACAGATATTTTTGATTTTAAAGCATTCGTTAGGATCAATTGAAAAAGGCTTTTCACATAAAATATGCTTTTTTGAATTTGATGCTTTCTTGCACAGATCAAAGTGTGTAAAAACAGGTGTTGCAATATAAACAGCCTCGACCTCATCATTATCCAAAACATCATTAACATTGGTAGTCCAATTAATACCAAATTTTACACCTGTATTTTTTGCCAGATTCTCATTTATGTCTTGAACAATTATAATTTTTGTATTATCAGAGTCCATTACAGCCGGAATCATCCTTTTATATGCAATACCTCCGCAACCTATAACACCCCATTTTATTACATGTTCCATATTTCTTACTCTTTTCCGTATTAAATTATTTTGCAGTTATTTTAAATACAACCGTATTATAAGCATCCGGACAACAAGCTATTGCCGTACCATCTTCATTTTCCCATGGAAAACTACCCCCATATTTCAAAGTCTGAACAAATGGAAATATAGCTGTATGTGCCCAACTACAGAAATCGCAATGTGTCTCTTCCATATTAAAAATATCGCCGACCTTTAATCCTTGAGCGCAACCTGAGCCTCTTACTTCAATTACTTCAACTGTTGTGTTTTTAACCATTTATGCCCTTTCCTTTAATAAAATAATTTAAAATATTTTTTGATACCGTAACCGTTGATGTAATAAAAGGATTAACAACCTGAGATATGCCGAGATTACCAAAACAGCCGAGAAAACATAAAATATCTGATTTTTCGGCATTTGTACTTTCACTTAAAAACATATATGCGTTTTGAATAGCATTTCTTATAGCGCATTTAAAACCCTTTCCTATTCCTATAAATATTATCTTTTCTGCATTATCAACTACCATCCCCTTATTATATTTGCCTTTAAGCACGCTGATTTTAACAACGATTCTTGCAGATATCTCTATGCCGGTTCCGCTAACCTCTCCTTCAGCCATCAATGCATGAACATCCCCAAATGAAAGCAAGGCACCGTCAACAAATATCGGAAGATAAACTATGGAGCTTACAGTAACCTCTTTTACGTCCATGTTCCCTCCGTAATATCCTGGAATTCTATTGCTGTACTCACCGCTTTCAGGTGCCACTGAAATATAACCAATCATAGGCTGTATCGGTAAAGATGCAAAACCTAACTCGACCATATTGTTTCTGATTATCAGCTTCTTTAACTGTTTCTTTTTAATGATATGCCCAATCGGACCAATCAAAGGTCTGAAAACCATAAAACCAATACCATCGCATTCTATACTGATAATTTCTATTTTAATAACATCACCTGGTTTTGCCGTTTTAATATATACAGGTCCTGTTGCCGGTATTCTTCTATCCGTCATCTGAAAGTTAAAAATATCTGTATCGGCATCAAATTCTTTAGAAAAACAATCGATTGTTTCAAATTCCAATTCATCACCGGAACTGACTGAGATAACAGGCTTATTATCTTTGGTAGTTTTATAAAACTTATTTAAATTGTTTTCTATTACATGTCTCATATGCTACACACCTTATTTATCTATACACTCTTTAATAATCCTGAGCATATTTTTTCCCAAAATCTTTTCAGCCTCATCATAGCTGAATCCGTTTTTTATCAAACTCTCAGTTAAATACTCCATTTTGCTTATATTTTCAAGCCCTTTCACATAAGTTAATTCATAATTATCTGTACCGGAAGTAAATTTGTCATCCTGATAAAAAAACATCGTATTCCTTTTAAATCTCTCGTCGTTGTAAAAATAATCGGGTCCTAGAGCAACAACATCAATCCCCCCAATGTTTTTTATATGTTTCAACTGCGCCATAAGGTCATCGATTTCAGTAATTTTTGCATGATCTTTTATAATATGGCTGGCAAAATGCACCCCCAATACACCACCTTTATCAGCCAATAGTTTTATCATTTCATCATCAAGATTCACAGGGTCATTGCTTAAAGCCTTTGCACCGCCATGCCCATGCAATACTGGTTTTTCACTTAATTTAATCACTTCTTGAATCGCAGCAAAAGATAAGTGTTGAATGTCTATAATCATTCCGAGTCTATTCATTTCATTAACAACTTCTTTACCAAATGAGGTTAAGCCATTCATATAATCATATTGGCTAGCCGATATCTGATTATTTATTGCCCAGGTTAATCCAAGATGTCTTACTCCAAGGCGATATAATATACTCAGCATTTCAAGTTTCCCCTCAAGACATTTTCCCCCCTCAAAACCAAGTAAAACACCGACTTTTCCTGTTTGTTTTGCCTCTATAATATCACCTGATTTATATACTATTTTTATTAGGTCTTGATTTGTTTCACATATTCTAAGAATTCTTTCAAGTTCGACAACTGCTCTTGTCCCCCATCCTTTATATTCATAATACGTCTGATTAAATTCTTCCAGCGTATCAGCCCATGGAAGCGCATCTGTCATTACAAGCAGTATCTTTGCAGTTACCCCTCCTTTTTTCATAGCCACCATATCTTCAAAATTTGACATATGGTCATGAGAAAGTATTATTACTGATTTTTTATGAAATTGTTTTAACATATGGTTACTCCTATAATTAAACTTTTAATTATTAATCAAAGATATTTTATGCATTTGGCAAATGCTTCTATGTTTTTAATAGGTATGTCTTCTCCGATATAATCAGTGGTAGCAATAATAAAATTTTTTCTATGCTTAACCTTATTTATAGTATTTTTTACTTTATCCTCTACTTGCTTTGGTGAAGCTGTCTTTAAAAAAAATACTTGATCTATATTGCCAGATAATACTTTATCTTCTGAAAAAATCGATAAAGCTTGATCGAGATTAGTATCTCCTAAAGGATATTCGGCAAGACTTTCATATCCCCTCATACTCATCTCATTATATGTAGGCAACAGATTTGCAGAAGGTCCGCAGTTATGATAATTTACCAATATTTTATTCTCCTTTAGCTTTTTCAGTATATATTCTTCATAAGGCATGATATATGATTTAAAAAATGATGGGCTTACAACTCTTGAATTTGCAATATTTGCATTATAGCTAAGGATATCTGCACCTGCCTTTGAAACCAGTAAATTTATTTCAAAACATCTGTTTGCAAAATAATCCATATAACTTTTATAAAAATTTTCCTTAACCAAAGCATCGACAAGAACATCCTGAAAACTTCTATAATTTACCACCATACCTACAGCACCAGGTACCCAAGGAGCAGTTATGCCGTCATCACCGATAATTTCTTTTAACTGTTTAAGATTTTTACTATCAATATTTGAAACACAAGGCTGATACTTAACAAATAACTTAAAATCATTTTCATCCTTAATTAAGAACTCTTTTATAGCTTCCTCCCACATATATTGCGAGGTTTTACGAAATATTTTTTTTTGGGTTAACTCTCCGTCAGGGGTAGAAATAGTCATTATTTCTTCTTTTTCTTCTTGGTTTTTTTGATACATAGCTTTTGAAACTTTCCATATCTTATTACTTATCAAACTTTCATCGTAAATAGGCGAACAATTTCTGTGAACAATATCAAAACCAAAATATCTATAAACATCAATTGTTTTTGTTAATAAATCGATATTTTCGTCTTTATAAAAATTTCTGACAAAATTGATATGAATAAACGGGCTTATCGGTTTTCTATCGACATCTTTTAATATATACATGTTTAGCAGTCTTTCTCTTGAAGTCATTTATGCTTCCTTTCATCTTAATCTTTAGAAAATATCATGTGCCTCATTGATAGCAGATATAATTGCCGAAGATGTCTTTTCCCAATGTTCTAACGGAAAGTTTTCGGTAATACCAATCAAAAATCCTGGCCTATCTTTGTTTTCATTAATAAGTTCGACTGTATAATTTTTTATTATATCCCACTCTTGTAAAAATACTGATGGCGTAAAATTTAACCATAATGATTTATCCAACCAAAGATTTCTTGCTTCCGATATACTTAAATCACCCATTGGAGGTGGCGTAAAACCTTCAATTATATTAACGGGAGATTTTGCAATAATATCAGATATTGAACTTAAAACACCATCCATATGAACCATTATTTTCTTACCTGAACCTGAAAGTTCGTCATGGTATTTAAGATAACTTATGCAGTTATATTTTTTAAAATTATCGCGGCCAATTAAGGGAGCTGTTATTGTATCTGGTATCCAAATAAGTTCAGCAGGAGAATCTATCAGTATTTCTATCATTCTTTCTTCCCTTTGTTGAAGTATCTTTATCAACTTTTCGACCTCGTCCGGAAAATCGAATAATAAAAAAGACAGATTTATCGGACCGGCATATATATTAAGCAAAAGCTGAAAAGGCGTCCTTTCGGTATAGGAAAATACAACACCCTTATTCCCCAAATCTTTATTAAGTTTGTAATAATCATCGAAGTTTGCTTTCACAATACAATTTTCCATTACATTGCAAAGTATATTCACGTCCTTAATTTTTTCGACAAGGAATTTGTAAGTAAAAAAACTTCCATAATTTCCTTCATATCTACTTAATTGGTTTAAATCTCCCCACGGAGTTTTCCATATTGTCTCCTCTATTATTTTTCCACTTTCTTTATACCTATTTATATTTATTTCAACATCGGGGTATTCGATTTTAAAATCCATTGATTTTTTAATTATGCCAATCCCTTTTTCGTGTAATACCTTTTGGTCCACTTTTTCAGGTATGAAAGAATCATATATAGTAAAAGGGATTCTCTCATTTTTTCTCCCCCATGCCGCATTCTTGATCAATTTACTCATATTCATAATATATCACCTATTTTTCAGATACTTTTCAGCCATTTTAAGTCTGTTTACACATTCTCTTATCAAGTCTTCATCCCCACCAAATGCTATACGAACATGTTTGTCTGACCTATGAAATTTTCCAGGAACAGATGGGATACCATACTTTGTAAGAAGTATCTGTGAAACTTCTTCACAGCTATATGGTGTTTTACTTATATTAAGAAAAACAAATGGATTTCCTTTAGGTTTAACAGCGCTAAATATTTTACTTTCCGATAAGTAGTTAAATATAATATCTCTGTTGCGTTGAAACTCTTCACATGAACCTTTCAGCCAATGTTCAGATATTTTAATTACTTTTAATGCAATCTGCTGTGAGAAATAATTACAATACAATACATCCCATTCTAATATTTTCTGCAGCAAAGATTTCATACTTTTTTGCGCTATCACAAACCCGATCCTCCAACCAGGTAAAGCAAATGATTTTGTAAAACTACGAATAAGTATCACTCTATCCCTGACTATTTCATTCTCTAAAATACTGATATTCCTGTAGCCGTCATAAATCATTTTGTCATAAGATTCATCTGAGATAATGAACAAACCATATTTATCTGCTATTCTTGAAATCTGGTCAATATCATTTTGTGTTACGACATAACCTGTCGGATTGGTTGGGCTGTTTAGTAATATTGCTTTTGTATTTTTTGTAACAGCAGATTCCAGACGTTTAAAATCATATGCATATTCATCGCTCTCATTTAGATCTATATAAACTGGTACGCCTCCAGCAAGCCTTATTATTCCTTCAAAGAAATAACATGGTGCAAAAATTAATACTTCATCTCCAGGATCTAAAATACTTTTAAAGGTTATCGTTAATCCATGCATGCCTCCATTTGTAATGAGCACATTGTCTTCTGAATTTATTTTTATACCTGTTTCTGAAAATACCAGTTTACTTAATTCTTCTCTAAGTTCAGGTATACCGTCAGAAGGAGCATTATTTTGCTTTATTATCATTTCTTTTGAATAGTCAAAAAAATCATCAGGAAAGTCACGTTTAGGATAAGGCAGCAAGTTAATGACATCGCAATTGTCGTTTTTCAATTTAGCTCCTTTTTCGTACATTATCCTTGAACCAACCCTTTCAATAAACGATTTACTTGAAATGATGTCATTTTCTAATATCATCCTGATTGCCCTTTCAAAATTTAATATTATTTATAAAATAATTAATTCATCAATTAAAAAACCTGAACTTTACCAGCCTTTTTTAATAATCAATCCAGCATCCTGCGGTAGAAGCAATGTTATGATGTTATTGATCTATAATATATATATCAATGACAATGATGCTGCCAATTGCAAATTCCCTTTTCTCATTTTCGTTATTAAATAAATGTTTATGTTAATTAAAGTCATCAAGTATTATTTATTATAGAAATTCTCTAATATTCGTTTTAGCTTTTTAAATTGATAACTATGATTCTTTGTATCGACAATAGAGCAAACAACTAATTTCAAATCTTCATGCAATAATCTGTTAAGTGCTTTTATGCTTTCATCTACTTCTGGGTTGATTCTGACTTGAACTATTATATTTGTTTTTTTGAATGAATCTCTAATTACTTCAGGAATGTTAAATGAAACATCATTACCTCCTTCTAAAACACAATCTATAGCTGAAACGTATCTTGATTTTGGTAACAACCCCATTGAGTGACTCCAATTTCCGCAAGAATGCATAGCGACACTTCCAAATTCTTTCCCAAACTCATAATCATAAGGTAAGAGAAAATTATTATTAATATCGGGAGATGAAATTGCGAGACAATCATCACTTAATGCAATGCCATTCCCCTTTATCGTACTGAAATAAAAACCATGCCCAGGTAATGCCAATGTTCGTTCTAATATTTCAGATTGTAGCTTTGCAAATTTAATTGTGAGATTGTTCAGTTTCTTAAGAACTTTATGCAAACTTTTTGTTTCTGTATAAGTAGATGTAAGAACTTCGCAGGGATCTAAAATCAATATAGCTGTATCAATAGCAGATTGTATATCGGTCATACAAATTGGAAGCATGTTATTTGTTTTATTTTTAAAATACACTATAGCATCTAATACCATATTAATCATTTTAGTACTAATTACAGATATGTTATCTAGCTCTATTAATTTGTCAAAAATTGCATGACAAGTAGGAGCTTCTTTTTCCCACCAATAATATTTACTTCCAAAAGCTTCTGCTATAATTCCGACTCCAAACCATGGCTCAAGAAAAGGTAATGTTTCTGAAGGAAGATTCAAAGTATTATTAAAATCTGATAAATTAGCTAAGAAACTATCCTCAATATTATTACAATGATTTATATAACTCTTGGATTCTTGAAAAGATAAAAGATATGGTATTTTACCTTTTTCAAATTCCGATATTCTTTCAAATCGTTCATCCTCTTTTCTCTTATAATCGTCAATTATTTTATTGACATCAATAATTTTTTTCATATACCTGTTCTTTCCTTAAACGATTTACTTGAAATGATGTCATTTTCTAATATCATCCTGATTGCCCTTTCAAAATTTAATATTATTTATAAAATAATTAATTCATCAGTTAAAGTAGTCAAACTTTCCCAACCTTTTTCAGAAACCAATCCTGCATCTTCTAATAAAAATGGTCCTACGCCTTTAGCTTCTACATATATTTCGATTACAATAGTATTCCCTATCTTAATTTCCGTTTCATCATTAGCGCTGATAAAAGGAAATTCATGCATACCTATACCTAATCCGTGCCCCATGCAATTAATAGCAGGGCAATAACCTTTATCCTCAAGATATTTTGCTCCAATAAAAAATAATTCTCTGCCCTTAAGTCCTGGTTCTAAATTTTTAATGATTTTTCTTCTTGCACCTAATACAATGTCGTAAATTTTTTTAATTTTATCTTCTGGTTCTCCTATCGAAGCTACTCTCGCAAAATCTGTTTGATATCCATTTTTCCAGACTCCCACATCAAAAACTCCGTAATCATTATTTTTTATTTTTCGGTCAGCTTCTGCAGCAACGGCAAAGTCATTAGCTCCACTAAAATTACAATGCTGAAAATTCATTGTGCATTGATTTTCTAAAATGATATTCATCTGTTTAATAAATATTTCATATGGAGTCATACCAGGTTTTATGGTTGGAAACAAGATATTATATGATTTTTCAGCTACTCTATATACCTCTCTCATTCTTTTAATTTCTTCTTCTGTCTTGATTGCTCTCATATTGTTATAAATTTCTGAGACATCAATAAATTCAACCATTGGCAAGAGGCTTTTAAACTCACTTAAGAATCTCGAAGGCAGCTTATCACCTTCAATACCAATTCTTCCTTTTTCCAATCCCTGTTCTTTAAGACCCTCGGCCACAGCCTCGATAGGGGAATTTTTAATATCGATACTTTCCTGGAACAAACAATTTTTTCTGATTTTTTCAGGAGGATTATAAACATTTTTCCTATTGGTGCTGTAACACTTTATATTCTTAATCCATAAATCACAACTTTTAACATATTCCCTTTTATGATAGCTTTCCACTATGAATGGCTCTTTATTTACAAGATCTTTAGGAACAACAGTAAAAACAGTATAATTTGTACCTTCATGTTCCCTGTTTAATATCTGCAGATATGCTATTTCCCATGACCATGTATTAGTAAAATATCCACTAAGATAAGCTGAATTTTCATTTGAAGCCAATACTGCATCTATCTTTTTTATTTCCATTTCTTCTAAAAGCCTTTTTATATCAAATAACAAATTTTTATTTTTTAAATCGTACACAGTTTGATACTCCTTTTTTTATTGTTTTAAATATTTTCTTAGATTTTTTATATCCTCATTATTTTTAAGTATATTAAATTCCAACCTGTATTTGACTGATTTACCCTGACATGTTTGAAATATCCATTCCCCTGACAATTAGAACATTCATATCAATTCCAGCGGGTGTTTTAAATTTGTCACCCTTATCTCCTTGCCTATCCCGTCAACTATTTCATCTAATTTAGTGCTACCAAGTTGAGTTATGTCATCTATTATTTTAACCAATTCCTTTTTATCAAATACATTTCCGAAAAATTTCATTGCTTTCCTTTTTCCCCTTTCGGTAAAACCTATCAAATGAAATTTTTATATATTTAAATATTTCTTTTGAAAATCTATTGTAAATAATGTATTCACCTATTAGTC
>JAQUMQ010000023.1 GCA_028718045.1 Actinomycetota bacterium | reverse complement strand
ACTATCGGTATTTCTTTTTTCTGCCTGTTAAGGATTTGCGACTTTTGATTTTTATGGACAAAGTTTTCATTCATACTTCTTTCCAATCCATTTTTTATCCTGTCGGTTCCGCAAAGTTGATCGGCAGTTAATTTACCGACTGATTCCTCATATGAATATCCCACAAGCTTAGACATCTCTTCGTTCAAATATGTAATGATCAAATTTTTATCTGTTGTAAAAAACGGATCCGATATTCCTTTTTTTATCGACAAACCTTCGCCTATTACGCCGTTTAGCATGTCGTTTAATGCCGTCGCCATTTGCCCTATTTCGTCATGAGACTTGACTTCGATTTTTTGTGAAAAGTCTCCTTTTGACATAGCTACCGATATGTCGGCTATCTTTTTGACTGGTTTCATCATTCTTCTTACAAATATGAATACGATTACGATCAATAATACTAAGGAAACACAAGCAATGATTATCGTTATGGTAACGACACTTTTTGAAGCGGCAAGGGTTTTATCCAAAGGCACTCCTACCGCAAAACTCCATGGAGTTTTGGTTTTACCGATGGAAATAGGATAATAAGATCCCACAACATCCGTGTCAAGGTCTTTATTGAACACAACCGTTTGATACGATAATCCGTTTTTTACCGAATCCACATTTTTATTTCCCTCGTCTGCTATCATTGAGGTATTTAATTTTGTGCTGTCTTGGCTTGCCGCATATGTTCCGTTGTTTGCAATAATTACCGCATATCCGGTTTCATATGGCTTGATATCTTTAATCAAACTGTTTAAATATTCAAGAGATATATCGACACCTGCGACACCGATTACTTTGTTGTTTTTTTTGATCGGAACGGTAAGGCTTGTCATTAATGTTTCTTTGCCATCTACGTTATATAAGAAAGGATTTGCGATGGTTTCCTCACCGCTATTTCGTGCGGCAAGGTAATAATCTCCTGAGCCCTGTTTGTCGTAATCGACCAAAGCCGTTAAGTTAATCTCGTTGTTTTTTCTGGTATAGTAAGGAATATATCTCCCGCTTGAATCGCTGCTCTTATCTTCCGAGGTTTTGTACTGATAATCATTGCCATCAAATTCATTGGGTTCAAAACAAACCCAGACACCAAAAAAATCTTCATTTTTAACCAATATATTTTTTAAGATGTTGTTTCCGAGAAGTCTGTCTGCATTATCGTTTTCTATCAAGGCTTCAAAAGTCTGGGCAATGGATTCTGCGGTACTCATGGCATCCTCAAGCTTGTTGTTAACCTCCGAAGAATATTGTCCAGCCATATATCCTGCTATATCATTTGTCAGCGATTTGATTTCGTTAAATGTCCTTACGGAAGTAAATGATATCATGCCTGCAAAAGCTATGACTGAAACAAGGACGACGATTATTATTATTTTTACCGAAAGGCTTAATTTTTTCATGAAATACTCCTTTTGAAAAATTTATTTATTGGATTTGTTATTTTTAAAAAGTTCATTGCTGTTTGCTGAGGGTTTTTTCGAGCTTTTCAAGATTTTCTCTTTCGCTCTCGTCAAAAAGTTTTTGGATATTTATCAAAATAAGCAGCCTGTCATCCAGTTTGCCGACTCCGTCGATATATTCTGCTTCGATTCCCGAGACTATCGAAGGAGGAGGATCGATAGCGGTTACAGGAAGTCTTATTACTTCCGAAACGCTGTCGACAATAAACCCCATTTGCTTGTTTCCGACATTGGTTACTATAATTCTTGTGTCTTTGCCTTCATCGCGAGGATTCATTTTAAATTTTTTTCTGAAATCTATTATCGGAATTATCATTCCCCTTAAATTGATGACACCTTCGACAAATTCCGGAGCTCTCGGAATTTTTGTGATTTCCATCATTCTTATAATTGTTTCGACAGACAGAATATCTACTCCGAATTCTTCTTCGCCGATCTTAAAGGTTACAAGACCTCTGATATCGGTATCTTTTACGGTTGCGGTAGCATTCATAAATTTTCCTTTCCTGATAAAATTTTAATTTTTATATATATCTATATTTTTATTTGGCAATCAGCATGTAAAATTAAATGGCAATCAGGATACAAAATTAAATTTTACTGGCGTTGTTTTATTTATTTGAAATATTTCTTTAATATAATTCAAATTATTTTATAAAAATAAGTATTAATATTTATTTAATAAAAATACATACATATAGATATATCGGCAGAATGGATTTAAAAACTTAAATATCTTTTTCCAAAACGAATTTCAATAATTCGGCGACATCGATAACCAGCGAGACTAAGCCGTTGCCGAGAATTGTTGCACCTGAGATGTATCTTGAATTGCATATGTGGGAATCCAAAGTTTTTATGACTATTTCTTCCTTGCCTATTATTCCGGTCACTATCAAACCGATTTTTGATTCCGAAGAATCTAAAATGATTACGAATTCCTTCTTTTTCTTTTCGGAAACATCGATATTGAAAATATTTTCCAATCTTACCAACGAAAGAACATAGTCTTTCATGTGTAAAACTTCTTTTTCTCTTATTGTTTCGATATCGTCTTCATTTAAACTCAATACATTGGTAATGGATGTTAACGGAACGGCAAAAGACTGATCGTAAGACTCAACTATAAGTGCCTGCATTATTTCCAGGGTGACCGGAATTTTCAAAGATATGGTTGTGCCCTTGTCTAATTCGCTGCTGGTGCTGATTGTCCCTCTTAGCTTTTCGATATTGGTTTTTACTACATCCATACCCACACCTCTGCCGGAAATGTCACTGACTTTTTTTGCCGTACTGAAACCCGGAGCAAAAATCAACTGGTATATTTTTGAATTGGTGGCAGATTTTGCTTCTTCCTGGGAAATTATTTTCTTTTCAAGAGCTTTTTCTAAAACTTTTTTTGCATCTATACCTTTTCCGTCATCTTTTACGTCGATGATGATGCTGTTGCTTTTTTGATATGCGCTAATGGTTATGGTTCCTTTTGCCGGTTTCCCCTTGCTTATTCTTTCCTGAGGAGATTCGATTCCGTGATCAACCGCGTTTCTTATCAAATGCAGCATAGGATCGTTTAGTTCTTCTACGATTGATTTATCCAGTTCCGTATCATCACCAAAGACTGCAAGCTCTATTTCCTTGTTTGTATTTTTTGCCAGGTCTCTTACCATTCTGGGAAATTTGTTGAACAGTTTGTTAATGGGAATCATTCGGACCTTCATAAGCGAAGCATGCATATCCGAAGTTAAAATGTCGAAATTATTTGCAAGCTCCGATAATTTTACTGTGATATTGTTATTTTCCAATAAATTTTCAAAATACTTACTGATTTGCATTAACCTGTTTCTTGCCAACACTAGCTCACTTACGTTGTTCATGAGATCATCGAGGCGTTTTACTTCTACACGCATCGTAGATTCGGGCTGCGTTTCAGGTTTTTTTTGTTTTTGAAGCGCTTTTTTTAATGTATTTTCTGAAATCTTTCCTTCATCTACAAGTATCTCTCCGATTTTTGGATCCAGAGCTTGCTTATATAATGCATCATCGACATCTTCTTTGCTGATATGTTTTTCTTCTACAAGTATTTCTCCGATTTTTTTATATTCCTGGGCATTGCTTTTTATGTCGATGCCATCTTTTTTGTTTTCGAGATTGTTTTCGGCAGCTTGATCGGTATTTTTCTGGCTGTCTGCCATATTTGATTTATTGTAATTGCTGCTGTCGTTATTTATTATTTCCGTAAGTTTTACTTTACATAAACTTGTATCTATATCAGAACAAAAACCATTTTCCACGTCCTGTAATAATACTTTTATTAAATCGATGGATTCCAAGACTATATCCATTATTTGATCATTAAGTGTTATCTGCTTGTTTCTTAAAAGATTTAAAACACTTTCCAATTCGTGACTGAAATTTGTTATCTTTTCCAGCCCCATAAAAGATGAGGTACCCTTTATCGTATGAATTGCTCTGAAAATGTTGTTTAAACAATTGTCATCGTCGGGTTCTTTTTCCAACGATATGATGTCGTTGTCTATGTTCTCTATGAGTTCCTTAGACTCTATTAAAAAATCATTTACAAATTCCTGCATTTCGGATTTTATGAAGTCGTTCATTGCAGCCTCTGTTGATTATAAAAAAAATTTTTAATATTTTTTTAATAAATTATTAATGTTTGTTTCAAGTTCTTCAGGAGACAGGGGTTTTATCAAATAAATATTTACTCCCGCATCAAGACAATTTTCTTGCTCTTGCCGGTTCTTTTCGGTCGTCAATATTATTACCGGTATTTTATTGTAAACCTCGCTTGACCTTATGGTTTTTACCAACTCAAGCCCAGACATTTGCGGCATATTCAAGTCTGTTATTATTAGATCGACGTTTTTTATTACAAGCTTTTCTAATGCATCGATGCCGTTTTCCGCTTCTATGCAATGAAAATTCTCATCGTTTAAGATGTTTAAAATTAATTTTCTTATAACCCTCGAATCATCGACTACCAAAATATTTATCATATTTAAACCTCCGGAAATTAAACTTAATTTTTAATACCGCCGTCATTTATTATCCAGTTTTATCTACTCCTTTTTATATGCCAGCGCTTTTTGAAATAAAACAAGTTTGAAAGCTGCCGTAATTCCATGAAGCGATTCCGAATGACCCAAAAACAAATATCCGCCCGGTTTTAATAATTCATAAAATTTTTCAAGAACCTTTTTCTTGGAATTCAAGTCAAAATAAATAAGAACGTTTCTGCAAAAGATAATATCGAAGCATGGCAGGATGCTTAAGCTTTTGGAATCCAAAAGATTCATTTTTTTAAATTTTATCGATTGTTTATAAATGTCCTTTATTTCGAATTCTTTTGGTGAAATTTTGTTGAAGCACTTGTCTATTATTTTCGGATCGGTAGATCTTAAGGAATAATCACTGTAAATGCCTTTTATTGCCTTGTTTAATACAGACTGATTTATGTCTGTGGCTATTATTTCCGTAAACCATTTGTCGTCGGCATTATTAAAACTGCCGAAATAATCATTTAATATTATCGAAATCGTATAAGGTTCTTCGCCCGAAGAGCAGCCTGCGCTCCATACTCTTATGGTTTTAAGTCCAAATTTATAGTTTTCATCTTTTTTGACTATTTCTTTTAATATCTCATCTTTTAGGACAATAAACTGAGGTTCATTTCTAAAAAAAGAAGTTTCGTTTATGGTTATAAAATCATACAAAAGATTCATTTCGTCTTCTTTGCTGCCGCTGTATTTTAAGAAGTAGATATAATCAGTTATGGTTCTGATATTTAGCTCTTCCATGCGAGCCAGTATTTTATCTTCGATAAGATATTTCTTTTCCAATCTAAAATAAATACCGCAATTGTCGTAAATGAAATCTCTTAAAAAATAAAAGTCCTGGTCGTGTATTTCTTTTTTTTCTTTTTTTAAACTAATTTCCAAAGTTTTTCCTTATCCGAATGAATTTTAAACTTAAATAAAATATCAAAAAATGTTCAAAACCCATAAAATATGAGTTTCGAATCTTTTATAAATAATTACCCTTGTATAAGTTTGCTATGTCTTCGCTTTTCTTGAATTCGTCATCTATTTCGAATATGATTTTTTCTATGTCAAAATCTTCTATCATTTTATTTCTTTCTAAAATTTTCCATTCGGTTAAATCGAAAAAATCGACTTCATATTTAGGAAATACCAGCCAGTTATTTCTGAGATTTGAAAGTAAATTCGAAATACTGATTACGCAAATCAGCAAGATATTGTCGTTGCTTTTATCGATACAATGATGGAACTTGATCGCATCTATCAATTCTTGAGGGAAATTCCACACGTTGGCAATATGGGAACCGATATATGCGTGATCGGTTCCGAGCTCGCTGCTTTCGACTTCAAATATATTCTTATTATATTTTTTCGCTTCTTCGATGATTGCATTGTATTCGTGATGAAAGTTCTGATCCAAAAATATTTTGCCTATATCATGCAAAAGCCCGGCAAGAAAAGGACTGACTTCGAATTTCAGTTGTAATTTTTTTGTTAAAATGTCGGAAGTCCTGGCTGTGATAAGTGAATGCTTTAAAAAATCGACTTTGTCAAAGCAAAAGTTTGTTTCTTTTGGGAACAGCTTTATGATCGATAAAGTAAAAATAAGGTTTTTGATTTCTCTTAATCCTAAAATTATTATCGCCTTTTCCAAAGATCCGACCTGTCTTTTTAATGCGTAAAACGAAGAATTTGCCACTTTTAAAATCTGTGCCGCAAGTGCGGGATCTCTTGAAATTATAGCCGAAAGCTCTTTTATCGAAGTATCGTCATCGATGGTGTAACCCATTAAATCTATTGCAAGATCCGGCATGACCGGCAAATTTTTAATCGATGATAATTTAACAAAAATATCTTTTTTTATATTTTCTTTTTTTTCCATTCAGCTGGTTTTTTTGTTCTTGCTTATAGGATTGCTAAAATTTGCGTTAAAAATATTTTCCATGTCGATTGCATTTTCGTTTTTTTTGTCAAAAAAATTTTCAAAAATTATGCTTATATCCAAATCCGTATAATTTGCCATTGCTTCGATGGCAATTGTCGAAACCAAAGGATGCTCATGGTTCAGGTAATTTTTGAAAAGTTTATATAATTTTTTATTTTTTTTGTCTTTTATATTCGATAAAAGTTTTATTGCCTGATATATGTTCCAGGGAGTCTTATCTTTTTCCGCTATTTTGATTAAATAACTTACAATGATTTTATTGTCCGAGTAATCAATGTTTTTATAATTTAAGATATCAAGCACAGTTTTGTTAAAGCTTGAAAATATTTCTTCTTGAGAAAAATCAAATTTTTTAAGAAGTACGTTTAAATATTTTATATCGCAATGATTTTTAAATATTTTCAAAATATTAAGTTTGATGTAGTCGGGTTCGGTATCTATCAAAGGCAGAAGATTTTTTAAAAATTTTTGGGAACCTTTTTTATTGATCACTTCAGTTATCGAAAATTTGATCCACGGTTCTTTTTCACGGTTTAATAAATCTATCAAAAATAAAATGTCAAAATCAACTTCGGTACATTCCAAAGCCATAACCGCGCAATTTCTCACGTTTATGCTAACATCATTTAATGCAAGCTTAATGTATTCTATCGATTCAGCTTTTTTGCTGTTTCCTAAAATCTGGCAAACATATATTCTTATGTCTTCATTTCTATTTTTTAAAAGGTTACCTATTTCCGGTAAAAAATAATCGACGGCGTTGCAAAGAAGCTCGACCGCTAAATTCCTGATATCCAAATTTATGTTTTTTAAGTATGATATAAGCTTGCCGGAAATAACTTTATTGCTTATGTTGTTTTCGTGGTTGAGCTTGATTTTGGATAAAATAATTTCTTTTGCCAGTTCTCTTATGGCATTATTTTCGTATTCTAAAAATTCCAAAACAGTTTTTATATCGATATCGATACAGTCCTCCCTGATTTTTTTAAATATCGAAAATAATTCTTTATCATCCTTCAGTACGGAGAGTTCTCTGATTATCCTTTCGTTCTCGTTAATGTTTTTATGTAAGCAACTGTCTTTTTTATCTTTTAGATCATTCATCTTAAAATATATTTTTTAATAATTATTGATAAAAAATTTTTTATAAAAAAATAACAAATATTTATTTCATTTAATCGAAAATGCAATACTTTCAATAACGGAAATTATTTATAAACGAAATAATTCTATTATTTCGTTTGATATGTTGTTGATCGGGACTATTTTATCTGCAAGGCTGTTATCTATAACGGCTTTGGGCATACCGTAAATTATGCAAGTTTTCTCATCCTGAGCGAGTATGTAGCCGTTTTTTTCTCTTAGTTTCCTCATCCCTTTTAATCCGTCGCAGCCCATTCCGGTCAGAATAACTCCTGCGGCGCTTTTGCCGTAAATATCTGCTACGGATGAAATAAGTACATCTACGCAAGGTTTATATAAAGAACCGAAATCTCTGTCATCCAATTTTATTAAAACTTTGGATAAATCTTTTAACAAATACATATTTCGATTACCGGGCGCTATGTAAACTATGGAGTTTTCCAGCTGTTCTCCATCTTCTGCTTCCTTAACTTTTAAATTGCTTAGCGTATTCAATCTTTCGGCGAAAGTTTTCGTAAAACCGGCGGGCATATGTTGTGCAATGACAATACTGCACGGCAGATTATTTGGCAGTTGGGTTATGACTTGCTGTAATGCTCCAGGCCCACCCGTGGATGCGCCTATTGCTATGATTTTGATCTGGTTTTTATTTTTTATGCCGGATATCGTGTATGTACTCAAATGCTCTCTAGTCTTAACGGCTTTGTTTTGCTCGATCAGCCTTCTTCTGATGATATTTTTTCTAAGGGCAATTGATTTGATTTTTTCAATTATTATTTTCTCAATTTTCAAGATGTCCAACGAAGTTTTTGAAATGTCTTTCGGTATATAATCGACAGCTCCTAATTCAAGTGCTTTTATCGTTTCATATGCGCTTTCTTTTGTAAGCGAGGAGATCATTATCACGGGCATCGGATGCTCTTTTACGATAATTCTTAAGGCTTCCAGTCCGTTAAGAGTCGGCATCTCGATATCCAGCGTCAATACATCGGGGTTAAGCTCCTTGACCATCGTTACGGCTTCTTCTCCGTTCCTAGCTTGCCCTATCACTTTTATTTCGGGATCTTTTTCGATCATCGTGCTTAAAGCTTTTCTCATAAACGAAGAATCGTCGGCTACCACTAATTTAATCAATTTTTTATGCCTTTCTTTTTAAATATTTCTTTATCGTTAACGCTTGATTTTATATCCTTACTATATAAGCTATAAAAGAAATCCTTGAAAATATAAATAAGTTAAATTTTTGTTATGTTTTTAAGTGTTTTTTTAATTGCACTCTTTTAATCTTTGAAACTGAATTCGACGAACATATTATGGCCGTCTATCTTAAAAGGCATGAGTACGGAATTATCTATGTTAATACAGTTGGTATCGAAATCTTTACCGTTTACGACGATAGGAAGAGATTGGTCCAGTTCTATGCCGATGGCGGCAAACTCTCTTTTTATTCCGCCGGATATCATGTTTGAAACTTCGCCGACGGCATCGATTACGTCACTGTCTATCTCTTTATAGTCGACACCCAACATGCTGGAAGTTACTTTTAATGCACTTTCTTTTTCAAAATGCACCATTACGGAAGCAGTTAATTTTCCGCCGAGGCCGACAATACCCGTAATGTCTTTCTTTTTTGGTACGCAAACGTCATTTTTCTTTCTGATGATAGGTTTTTCATAAACTGGTTGAATAAAAATCATTGTTGAAAATATTTCATCCACTGCTTTTTCTATATATGCTATTATTTTTTCATTCATGAAATTTTCCTGTTCTGTTATTTTTTTTATTGTCTGATATATCAGTTTTATTAACCCGCATATGAAGCTACAAAAAGTACTTTGATATTTTTTGTTCCAATTGAGCTGACGTAAATGGTTTTGTGATATAATTGTCTACTTCGTTATTCATTGCTTCTTCCATTTTTGCCGCACTACCTTCAGTCGTAATCATGATGATCACGATTTTTTTTGATGTTTTTATTTCTCTTACCTTTTTTACAAATTCGAGACCATTTAAATTCGGCATATTCCAGTCTGCCAATATCAAATCCATTTTATTAGGATCGAAGACTTTCAAACCATCGGCACCATCCGATGCTTCGGTAATCGATGCATCGCTGAAAATCCCATCTTTTATTGCTTTTATTATAATTTTTCTCATTACTGCTGAATCGTCTACTACAAGAATATTGATTGGCACCTGAAATCCCTCCCAAAAACACTCTTTTGTTATTTGACTCTTTTATTGCTTAGCTATTTTTAATATCGGATTGTTTTAAAAGAAAGTGAAATAATTTTAAAAATGAATTTTTATTTTTCAAATATTTGCCGATAGATATATGTAGTGGAAATAAAATAATTTTAATACAAATGAAGTGGATGTATGAAGGTTGTTAAAACAATACATAATAAAATAAGCAATAAAAGCTTCGAATACAATAGTTTGCCCGAAATAATAGATTTTTATTTTGACTACATTTTTAAATTTTTTCAAAATATTATGATTATTGTCTTGGAGATACCGCATCCGAATAATCACCTGTTAAACGATATTGTTTTATCGAAAGAAAGAGGAATGAAGTTAAGCACCGACACCGAAAACACTATTTTAAATCATGACATACTTTCGCAATTAAAATCAGATACATTAAAAAAAGAAAATTTTTTTTTGACTGATTTAAAGAAAAATTTTTTTGAGGTTTCTTTTTTCGAAAAAATGTCAGTTTCAGATAATATAAAAAAAATATTACTTCTCAAACTCGAAACCAAGAATAAAATCAAATTCTATGTCGAGATATTATTTAACGAATCTGAATATTCAGTCGAGTTCGGGTTAGAAAAAATAAAAGAAGTCATAAATACGCTGTCTTTTGCTGTCGAATATCATTTTTCATTTATTGAGCTAAAAAACAATAAAAAAATATTCGAGGAAGGCCTTTCCAATGTCCTAGAGCTTTTGATATCGCTTTTGGAAATAAAAGATCCATATACTTTCGGACATTCAAATAATGTCAAGAAGATCAGCTTGTTAATTTCCGACAAATTGAATCTGGACGAAACGATAAAAACCAATGTCGCTATTGCTGCGATTTTGCATGATATAGGAAAGGTTGGGGTATCGGATATGATATTGCAAAAACCAAGCGTTCTTGAAAAATTTGAATTCGAGGAAGTCAAAAAGCATTCGGTCAAAGGTGCTTTTTTGTTAGCTCACATTCCAAAGTTCAAGTATGTGGCGAAAATTATTATGCATCATCATGAAAGATTTGACGGAAAAGGTTATCCGATGTCGCTTAGCGGCGAGGATATCCCGATAGAATCAAGAATAATTTCGATAGCGGATACTTATGATGCCATAACCAGTCAAAGACCTTATAGATCCAAGCTAAAGAAAGAAGATGCTTTGGAAATTATCAGGTCTGAATCCGGAAATCAGTTTGATCCCAAAATAGTAGATGTATTTTTAAATGTAATGACCAAAATCGAGAAAATTGCATAAAAAACAAAAAATAATTTAATTTTATCAATCAAGTATTTAGATAACTTAACAAGATGAATTACTTTTTAATTGGTGCGGTATGCTTAGTTTCATTTATTCTTGGATATACGATCATAAGTTTATTTGGCTTTTTTAAAAAGAAGTTAAATAAAAAATTATTGAAAAATAAGCCGGAAAGTAAAATCAATGACGACAAAATTGAGAAAAACCAATCTTTGTCGGAACCCT
>JAQUMQ010000022.1 GCA_028718045.1 Actinomycetota bacterium | reverse complement strand
ACCGTCTACAGTCCAAAATTTGATTTTCGAAGCCAGAGTTACGTCAAAATTGGAAAACGCAGTAAAAGATATATATGGTTTCAATGGCAGAGGGATGGCTCTTTTTTCTATTAAATTAAATGCCGATGATATAAAAATAATCTTTTCAAAAGAAGGGCAGGGGACTTCAATGTTTCTGGATATAGATTTGGAAAAAGTACCCGAAAAAAAAGACCAGTCGGTATTTCCTCAAATAATTGATCTGGATGGCAATATGAATATAATAGGCGGCGTGAACAATATTCCTAAAACGTTAGTCGAATTTTCACTTCAGAATCCGGATATAAATGTTTACTATGGGACACCTTCACAGATAATAACATCGATGCGCAATAATTTAAAAAATTCAAATATATCAGCTGATTACCCGAAGTTCGATAATTGGGATTTTTTAATAAATTATTTAAATAACAACAATAAGGTTAAAGTTAATTTTATTCCGTATCTTACTGAAAATTATTTGATTTTAAGCAAGATAACAAAAACTTTTTTCAATATGGAAATATCGGAAAGAACGGTGCAAAGAATTGCATATGACGAAATTAAATCCATCGATCCTATCGATACAAGCAGCTTAGTGCACATAAAAAAGATTGAAAACGAGACACTGGACGAAAAAGATGAGGAAAAATTACCGAATAATGATAAAGTTTGCAGCAAAAATGAGTCTGGCAAAGCAAGTAATTTAAATTCGGAAGATAAAATTGGACTTGCCAAAAATTTGGTGTTGCATGATGGACAAAAACTTGCACTTAGATTTAAAGATGATGAAATTAGCGATATAATAAAAGAAGTAAATGAAAAAATAAAAAAAATAGGTAGCAAATATTTAATAGAACCTGATAATAATATCAATTTTAAAAAATGCAACAATATTATTAGAATAAACATAGAACTTAAGGAAGTTTAATTTAAAAGCAATATGAAAATACTAAAGGTTTCATCTACTACACGGCCAAACTCCATTGCCGGAGCTATTGCGGGAATAATAAGAGAAGAAGGTAAAGTCCAGATTCAAACAATAGGTGCCGCTGCATTAAATCAAACTATTAAAGGAATTGCTATAGCAAGAGGTTACATAGCCCCAACCGGAAACGAAATACTGTGTATACCTTTTTTTAGAGATATAGAAGTCAACGGAGAGACAAAGACTGCGATAGTGCTGACAATCGAGACAAGGCCGATAGATTATTAGAAGTATTGCCATTATAGCCTTCTTAAATTAAAATCATCATGTTTTACATTTTAAAAATAATATGTGTTATCTTATGATTTTTATCGGTATGGCATAAAAGTTAAAAATGGGGAAAATTGTTGAGCAACATTGTTAAGAGATAATATGAAAAAGTATTATATCGAAACCTTCGGGTGCCAAATGAATGAATTTGATTCAGAAAGAATTGCGTATCTTTTGGATAATGAAGGCTATTTTGCAACAGAAAATATTTATGATTGCGATATCGTAATTATTAATACATGTGCTGTCAGAGAAAAAGCTGAAAATAAACTTTATGGACATATAGGAAATTTAAAAAACTTTAAAACAGCAAAACCCGGCCTCATCATATGTGTCGGAGGTTGCACCGCTCAAAACTTAAAAGAAAAAATATCAAAGGATTTTCCGTATGTCGATATTGTTTTTGGCACACACAATATTTCACAACTCCCCGAGCTTATTTTAAAAAAGATAAAATCGAATAAAAATATATGCGAAATCAAAGAAAAAGGATTTGATTGCATTCTTGACAAATTCAAGCGTACTTATTCTTTTAAGTCATATATTCCCATTTCCATAGGATGTAATAATTTTTGCTCATATTGTATAGTGCCTTATGTCAGAGGAAGGGAGATATCGATAAAGCCTGAAGAAATATATAAAACGGCAAAAAGACTTGTATCCGAAGGAATCATCGAAATCATGCTTTTGGGTCAAAATGTAAATTCTTATGGCAAAGATTTGGATAAGCCCATCACATTTTCGCATTTGCTGGATAAGATTTCCCAAATTGAAGGTTTAAAAAGAATTAGATTTATGACAAGTCACCCAAAAGACATATCTGCAGAATTGATTAATATAATTGCGGATACACCTAATATAATGAATCACATACACCTTCCTTTGCAAGCGGGTTCCGATAAGGTACTTAAAATGATGAACAGAAATTATACGAAAGAGTATTACCTAGAAATTGCTAACAACATAAGATCGGTGATTAAAAATAGTTGTATAACAACAGACATAATAACAGGCTTTCCTGGCGAAGAAAGAGAAGACTTTGATCATACGCTTGATGTCGTAAAGAAAGTAAGGTTTAACAGAGCATTTACGTTTATATACTCAAAAAGAGAAGGTACTTCAGCTTGTGATTTGATAGATAATGTCTCAAAAAAAGAAAAAAAGGAATGGTTCAAAGAACTGGTGACGTTGCAAAACCAGATATCTCTTGAAGAAAACCAAAAGATTGTAGGAGAATGTCTCGAAGTTTTAGTCGAAGGTAAAGGAAAGAAAAATTTTCTTGAAGGCAGACTCGAAAATAATTCTGTGGTTAATTTTGAAGGAACAAGCGATTTGATAGGTAAACTTGTAAATGTTCAAATAACCGGCGCAAAGTCTTTTTATCTTACAGGCAAAATTTTATAATGATGCCATGGAAAATAAGGATATAAATACTGCTGAAATAAATTCTTTTAAAAATAACATAGATATAATAAATATAATAACAAAACTTATAATAAATAAGTACGTAATAATAATATGTGGCCCTACCGGAATCGGAAAAAGCAAAATAGCTTTAATTCTTGCAAGAATATTCGATACAAATATTATTTCCGCAGATTCTATGCAATCCTATATAGGCATGGATATCGGGACGGACAAACAAAATTTTGATAAATACCGCGTAAGTCAATACCTTGTAAATATATGCAATCCTGATCATTTTTTAACATCTGTCGAATACAGAGATAGAGCAAGAAAAACAATAAAGAATGAATTTTTCGATAAAGGAAAAGTTCCCATAATAGCTGGCGGTTCCGGTCTTCATATAAGAGCCATAGTTGATGATTTAATGAAAGCACCGGAAGGTGATTATGATTTAAGAAAAAAGATAAAAAATGAAATCACCGAAACAGGACTGCAAAATTATTACGAAAAATTAAAACAAATAGATAAAGAATATGCTGATAAAATAAAGGCAAACGATGAAAGAAGAATAATAAGAGCTTTTGAAGTTTATAGAAAAACAGGCAAAAAATATTCTGATTTTCAAAAAAAATGGCATGAAAGAAAATCGATATATAATTGTATTTTTATAGGACTTAAGATGGATAGGAATCAACTCTATGAAAACATTGAAAGCAGGATAGATAGAATGTTAGACAGAGGGCTTTTGGCTGAAGTGAAAAAGCTTGTTGAAAATGGTTATAAACAATGTTACAGCCTTCAACAAGCGATTGGATATAAAGAATTAGTTAAGCACCTGGATGGAAAATTATCTCTTGAAATGGCCATTGACGAAATTAAGAAAAATACAAGACATCTTGCAAAAAAACAGCTTACATGGCTTAAAGCTGATGCAAGAATAAATTGGATAACAACCGACAATTATGTTAGTATTTATAGTTTAATAAATGAGATTTTAAGCATTATTTTACAGCAGGTGATTGATGAAAAAAATTAGGTTTTCAAAATTAAATGGACAAGGCAATGACTTTATAATTATAGATGCAACTGTAGAAAACATAATGTTATCAGATAAAGAAATAAAAATGTTATGTGACAGACATTTCGGAATCGGAGCTGATGGAGTAATTATTGTCAGGAAATCCTCTACAGCTAATTTTTTTATGGATTATTATAACAGCGACGGAACAGTTGCCGAAATGTGCGGAAATGGCATACGCTGTATGTCAAAATTTATATATGATCATAATTTAACTAACACCGAATCAATTTTAATTGAAACACGTGCAGGAATAAAAAAAGTGGTTATGGAATTACTTAAAGATAATATAGTAGGGGAAATTCAAGTAGACATGGGTTTTCCTATTTTTCATCCTGAAAAAATACCCGTGAATATCGAAATGCTTGGGGTAAAATCTGATTCCGATTTAAAAAAAGCACAGTTTAATAATATGTATTTAAAGAAATATACCAAAGAATCAGAAGGAAAATACGATAGGATGGTATTCAATTATAAACTTCAAATTCGTAATACAAATTATATCATAAATTGTGTATCGATGGGTAACCCTCACTGTATTATATTCTTGAAAGAAAATGAAATGCTAAACCAGATAAATATAAATGACTTGGGTGCTAAAATAGAAAATCATCCTTTTTTCCCCGAAAAAACAAATGTAGAATTTGTCAAGATCGAAAACGATAATGAAATTTCAATGATTGTATGGGAAAGGGGATGCGGAGAGACTTTGGCGTGCGGAACAGGCGCATGTGCTGCTGCAGTTGCTGCAATTGTGCTCGGAAAAATAAAATCCAATTTTGTTAAAGTTAATTTAAAAGGTGGAGTTTTGAATATTCGGTGGAATGGTAGCGAAAATGACAGCGTTATTCTTAAAGGAACTGCATCATTGAACTTTAACGGCAATATATTGTTAAAAATTAATTAATCTTATTTTGATGAAAGGATATCGCAAATGTTGTTTGAAGAATCAAACAGGTTAAAATCCATCCCTCCGTACTTATTTGCGGAAATAGATAAAATAATAAAAAAAAAGAAAGAAGAGCATATCGATGTCATCAGTCTTGGTATCGGAGATCCCGACACCAATACTGCCGATGCAATCGTTAAAGAACTTTGCAAAGAAGCATCGAATAAGGAAAACCACAGGTATCCTTCAAGCTATGGACATAAAGTTTTAAAATCTGCCGCAGCTCGATTTTATAAAAAAAGATTCGGAATAAACATTGATCCGGAAAATGAAGTCCTGCCTTTATGGGGTTCAAAAGAAGGAATCGCAAATATAGCATATGTTTATGTTAATCCCGGTGATTTGGTGCTTGTTCCCGATCCTTGTTATCCCGTATATAAAATAGGAACGATGTTCGCAGGCGGAACAACCTATGCGATGCCGTTAACTGAGGAAAATGATTTTTTAATTGATTTTTCCAAAATAGATGAAAATGCTGCAAAAAAAGCAAAACTAATGCACTTGAATTACCCGGGTAATCCTACAAGCGCACCATGCAGCGTTAACTTTTTTGACAAGCTAGTCGATTTTGCATCAAAATATGAAATTATAGTTTGTCATGATAATGCCTATGGAGATATTTATGCAGATGATGAGCATAAGCCTGTAAGTTTTTTAAACGCAAAAAATTCAAAAGATGTTGGGATTGAGTTTTATTCACTTTCAAAATCTTTTAATATGACTGGTTGGAGAATAAGCTTTGCCGTAGGCAATGATGCTGTCATAAAAAGTCTCGGAAAATATAAATCAAATGTTGATTCAGGGGTTTTTAATGCGATACAACATGCTGCCGCTGTTGCTCTTGATAATTATGAAGAATTAATTGATTTAAACAATAAAATATATAACAGACGAAGGAAAAAAGTTTGGGAACTTCTAGATAAAATAGGATTTAAATATTATAAGTCATATAATACTATTTATATATGGGTAAAAGTTCCCGAAGGTTATGATTCTGCATCATTTGCAAAAGCACTACTTGATAAGAGCAACGTGGTAGTAACTCCGGGGAGCGCTTACGGAAGTTACGGAGAAGGGTATTTTAGAATATCGTTGACCATTGACGATTGCAGATTAGAAGAGGCACTTGACAGGATGAAGAATGTTTTTTGATGTTAGTCAAAATAATAAAGAAAAAGCTTTTCTTGTCTTTGTAAGCTTTAAGGATTATAAGCACAAAGACGAAAATATACTACCTTTTAAAAAGCAACCAACCGAGGATAATATAGAAGAGCTAAAAAACCTTGCATTAAGCGCTGGCGCAGAAGTTGTTTCGGAAATAATACATATCCAAGATAAACCTAATGCGAAATATTATATAAGCACCGGAAAGCTAGAAGAAATAGAAAAAACTATTATTGACAGCGATATAGATATACTGATTTTTGATGATGAAATAACTCCAAGCCAGCAGGGAAATCTACAGGAAAAACTAAAAATTAAAGTTATTGACAGAACTGCATTAATACTTGATATATTTGCTCAAAGAGCCCAAAGCAAGGAAGGTAAGCTTCAGGTTGAGCTAGCTCAGTTAAATTATATGCTTCCAAGATTAAGAGGTAAGGGCTTGGTATTGTCAAGGCTTGGCGGAGGAATAGGGACAAGAGGTCCCGGCGAAACCAAACTCGAAGTCGACAGAAGAAAAATAAGAGAAAAAATTAATACTCTTGAAAAGAAAATAAATCAAGTTGCAATACAAAGAGAAGTTCAAAGAAAGCTAAGGGAAGAAACAGGGATGTTTAAAATTTCACTTGTCGGATATACGAACAGCGGCAAATCCACTCTATTGAATTCACTGACGAAAGCTAATGTATTAGAAAAAAACATGCTGTTTTCAACTCTTGATTCTACCACCAGAAAACTTGATATGGACATGGGCGTGGAAGTTTCAATTTCGGATACCGTTGGTTTCATAGAAAAATTGCCACACCAGCTTATAGCAGCTTTCAAGTCAACACTTGAAGAGGTAACCAAAGCCGATCTTTTATTGATAGTGGTAGATATCAGTAATGCAAATTACGAAAACCATATTTTAAGCGTAAAAAAAGTCTTAAACGAAATAGGGGCAAAAGATAAAGAAATTTTATTCGTATTTAATAAAACAGATATTATTATTAAAGATAAAAATTTACTACTAAAAAGTATTAATCTGGTTTATAAAAATGCAGTTTTCGTATCTGCAAAAGAAAAAACGGGTTTTGACAATCTGCTTAGTAAGATCAAGGATATAATATCTTTAAATTATGTGAAATTTTTAATAAAAATTCCTTATGATCAAAGCAATATAGAGTCACAGATTTATAGAAACTGCAAAGTTCACGAAAAGAAATATCTGGAAAATCATATAAGAATTGTTGCTAGTTGTGAGCAAAAGTCTATCATGAAGATATTGTCTTTGGCATCCGAAAATAAAAAAAATATTCAAATCAAGCAGTATAAAACCAAACTTAATAAAAATATAGAAATGGGTAGGTGAGATAAGAAGAAGAGCATTTTTGGAAGGATATTTTTCCGGACTAAAAATATTTTCTTATTACTCCTATGACTTTACCCGCAATTTTAACATCTTTTACGACAATTGGTTTCATGAAATCATTTTCTGGAATTAGTTTTATGGCATTGTCGATTTTTAAAAATCTTTTTACCGTTGCCTCGTCTTCAATGATAGCAACGATAATCTCGCCATTTTTTGCAATCTCTTGTTTTCTGACAATAATATAATCTCTATCAAGTATGCCGGCATTTATCATGCTGTCGCCCTTTACTTTCAACATAAAAACATCGCTTGAATCTTTTAAAAAATCTGAAGTTATCGGAAAATATTCCTCAATGTTTTCCTGTGCCAAGATTGGAGTTCCTGCTGCAACATTTCCGACTATTGGGATTAACGCCACATTGCTTAAATTGTCATCGCTGCTATGAGATTTAAAAATGGGATTCAATATTTCAATTGTCCTTGACCTGCCTTTACCTCTTTTAATATATCCTAATTCTTCAAGCTTTTTTAGATGGGAATGGACAGTTGCCGAGGAACTTAAATTAACAGCTTCGGCAATCTCTCTTACGGATGGGGGATAGCCAAATTTTTTAGTTGCGGAAACGATGAACTTAAAAATCTGATATTGTTTTTCACTTATTTGACTATTATATTTTGACATATTTAATCACTTTTTGGCAATCAATTGTAAAATTTTAACAATAACAATATTTTAGTTTTTAATATTAGTTTTTAAATTTTTAAATTTATGAATAAAAAAATTTATGAATAAAAAAATAATTATATTTTTACGAATTTTTTTAATTATACTATATAAAACAAGAAAAGCAAACATTTGTTTGCCTTTCTTGTTTTATTATAAAAAGCTATGTATTCTTAAATACCTATTCCAATTTTCCGCTTTTGCTGAGCCAAGGCATCATTGTTCTTAATTTTTTACCAACGGTTTCGATAAGATGATTTTCTTCGTTCTTTTTAACTGCATTGAATACCGGTCTTCCGGCTTTATTTTCAAGTATCCATTCTTTGGCAAAGTTTCCATTCTGTATATCTTCAAGAATATTTTTCATATTCTTTCGTGTTTCTTGTGTTATTATTTTTTTTCCTATGATCATGTCGCCATATTCGGCAGTGTCGCTGATTGAATATCTCATACCGGATATACCGTGTTCATATATTAAATCAACTATAAGCTTTAACTCATTTAATACCTCAAAATAGGCAATTTCCGGTTGATATCCTGCTTCGACAAGGGTATCAAATCCGGCTCTTATTAATTCGGTGCATCCGCCGCACAGAACTGCCTGCTCGCCAAATAAATCTGTTTCAGTTTCTTCTTTAAATGTTGTCGTAATTATTCCAACTCTTCCTGCTCCGATTCCTTTTGCATAAGCAAGGGCAATTTGTTTTGCATTGCAAGAATAATCTTGTTCAACGGCAATTATGGCAGGAACACCGCTTTTTTCAACAAACATTCTTCTGACAATATGCCCAGGTCCTTTGGGAGCTATCATTATCAAGTCAACATCTTTTGGCGGGATTATCTGGGAATAATGAATGTTAAATCCGTGAGCAAAAGCAAGAACTTTTCCGGCTTTTAAATTAGGCTCGATATATTTATAAAACAGGTCTCTTTGAAGTTCGTCGTTGACTAAAATCATTATTATATCTGCTTGCGAAGCTGCTTTATCGGCATTGTAGACTTCAAAATCCTTTTCCTTTGCGGCATTCCATGCTCTGCTTCCTTCAAGTTCGCCAACAATTATGTTCATTCCGCTTTCCCTTAAATTTTGAGCATGTGCATGACCCTGACTGCCATAACCAATAATTGCAATTTTTTTATCCTTTAAGATGTCAAGATTTATATCCTTATCGTAATAAATTTCTACCATTTTTCCTCCTTAAAATATAATAAAATATTTTCTATTAAGCTTATAAAAATAATTTTAACAAATAAAATTAAATACTAATATACAATTATTATTGAATCAAACATATTACCTGCTTTATCTAACTGTAATGAATTTGACATAACCTATTGTCTTAAAGACGATGGTTACTATTGCGGCAGCTATAAGTACTCCAAGTATGATATCAATCACGGCTTTTTTGGGAGATATACCAAAAACAAACGCTATTAATGCTCCGGTCCATGCTCCTGTTATCGGAAGAGGGATACCAACGAATGTTGCAAGTGCAAAACCTGAGTATTTTTCGAACTTTTTATAATATTTTTTACGAGTTCTGTTAAAAAGCCATGTAAAAAATCTGTTTGCTAATTTAAATTTTTTCATAAGAAATTTAGAAATTGGTTCAAGTGCATAAACTATTATGATAGCCGGGATTATATTCCCTATAACTGAAAAAAAAATAGTACTATATATATCCAATTTATAAACCCCAAGTCCTAAAGGAATAGAAGCTCTAAGTTCTCCCACGGGTATCATGGCAGTAAAAAATGTAGCGGCAATTTTACCGATATTTTCTGTAAAATAATTAAAAATCATACACATGTATAGTTTTTTTTGTGAACATCTGGTTATATTAACAAAAATCAATTTATAATAAAAGTAATTTATTTAAAATTATATATTTCATTGACACAAACATATGTTCGGTGTTATTATCTCCAATAGCGAACATATGTTTGTTTTTTATCAGTATTTTAGTTAATGAATGTTTATTAGCAAAATAATTCCAAGCAGGGGATTGAAATGTATAAAAGAGCAACTAAAAATATACTACACTTAATACTCATGATAATAGTTTTTATTCTGGTTATTATAGCTATTTATGCAAACATCGATAAGTTTTTATCTAAGGAAACAATAAAATATATTCAAATAAACATTGAAAATGGCATCAATTTTAATGATATAATAACTCAATATACAACATATGAAAATAAGGAAGATTTTATTTCAGAAGTAAAAAGAATAAACAAGTTGGATAATATAGAAGATATCAATAAAAGTTCGTTGATGATACCAATAAAAGATAAATGATATGGTTCAAATAAATATAAAAATTTTAAAAATTTTTTTTACTATTTCAGCCAGAGAATTTATTATAGATTATTAATATTTTTATAATCAGAAAATATGAATAAATTTTATTTTATAAATGATTAATAAAAAAACATATTTATATTAATGAAATTAAAAATCAAAATTCTTGACGATTCAATCCCAAATCCAAAATACTCACATAAAAGTGATGCCGGTTTAGATCTATACAGCGCAATCGATTATTTATTAAAGCCCTTTGAAAGAAAATTAATACCGACTGGCATAAAAGTGGAAATCCCGGAAGGTTATGCCGGGTTTATTCAGCCAAAATCGGGATTGGCGATAAATCATGGTATAAGCATTGTAAATACTCCCGGCTTGATTGATAGTGGTTACAGAGGTGAAATAAAAGTTATTATTATAAATCTTGATACTAACGAAGCTTATAAAATAAAAAAAGGTGATAAAATTTGTCAGCTTGTATTATTGAAAGTAGAAAAAGCATCATTGTTATTCAGGGAAGAACTTAATGAATCAGATAGGGGAGAAGGTGGATTTGGAAGTACAGGATTAAAATGATTTGTTTTATTCGTATTATTAAATGTAATATTAAATTTAAAGTTCAAGCTTAAACTTTATCTTATAATAATTGATAGATAACTAACCAATAATTACGCTGTAATTATAATTAAAATATTTCTTCTTATTTTGTCTTAAAATATTAAGTTTTACTAAATATAGCATGTCTATAAAAATTAAATCATATATAATTATTTTCCGATATTTCGCTAAAGTAATATTAATTAACTAATAATATTACTTATAAAACGTTGCTTTTTTAATGATTAATTAATTAAAAAAGAAGAAAGATAAAAAATGAGGATAAAAATATATTGCAAAAAAGAAATATTTAATTATGATAATATTGTGAATTAGATTCCTATAATATACATTATGTAAACTTGTATAAATTAACAATTAACAATTAAATTATAAATATTTCTATCAATTTAAACTTGTCCCCCTTCCTTTATTGAAATAAACTTATCACCCGAATAGTATTGTAGGAAAATTGACGAACAAGAAAAAATATTGCGCAACAAACCCTTAATTTTACGTTATCAAATTTTACTTTTAAATTTCTATATTAAATTTGTTTTATGACC
>JAQUMQ010000021.1 GCA_028718045.1 Actinomycetota bacterium | reverse complement strand
CAAAATAGCGGCAGTCCCTTTTCATTTTTGGGCACCCGATACATATGAAGGCTCGCCTACGATTGTTGCTTTGATCATAACATCGATAGTAAAATTTGCCGCATTTGCGGGATTTATAAGGATTCTTTATGTCGGTTTTGGCAATTATGGTACTTTAAAGTGGATAGTGCTTGTCATCGCAGTCATGTCGGTTTTAAGCATGATTTTGGGAAACATAAGCGCCCTTCCGCAAAAGAACTTCAAAAGACTCATGGCTTACTCGAGCATATCGCACGGTGGCTATATGTTGATCGGTTTCACGGCAGCAAGCGCTGACGCTCAATGGTCTATATTGATATATATGATGGCTTATATTGTGATGAATCTCGGAGCTTTTGCGGTTGCAATGGTTGTCGAAAAATCGGCAAAATCCGAAAGTATCAGTGCTTTTTCGGGATTGAGCCAGTCAAGCCCGTATCTGGCAATTATGATGACCGTATTTCTTGTTTCGATGGTCGGCATTCCTCCGTTTGCGGGTTTTATTGGAAAACTTTTTGTTTTTCAGGCAGGCATCAATTCTAATTATGCATGGCTTGTTATAATAGGTGTTTTGACCAGTGTCATATCTCTTTATTATTATATGAACATAGTAAAACAAATGTATTTTACAAAAGCTCCAAGCAACATAGACAAAAATTTTTATTTGGAAATACCGGTAATTTATTTGATCATCATAACAATCTGTGCAGCCCTAACCTTATTGATGGTGATCTTTCCGTCTGTATTCGTAAAAGTATCTCAAAATTCCATTTCGTTAAATCCTTTTAATTTTGTGAAATAAAAAAATACACCCTGATAATTTTGGATAATCATCAGGGTGAGCTATATAGCCATTAATAAGGCAATATTTTATTGATCCGGTCTACAATCAAATCCATCTATTCTATCAGTTCAAATTCTCCGAATATTTCAGGATGGATGGCCATGGACATCATTGTCAGCCCTTTTATGACATTCTGGTTTGGTCTGGAAATAGGATTATCCGGTATCGAATACACTCTTTTATTGATGACGGCGTTTATTGTCGCAAACTTTGTATCTTTTAATATCACGTCAGGATCTGCCGCCATTGAAATTGGAGCAATTATAATATCCGGATTGTTCGAGATAAGCCTTTCGATACTGTATTCAGGCCAGTCTGCAAGTCCGTCTTCTGCAACAATGTTTATGCCGCCGGCTTTTTCTATGAGTTCATTTACAAAAGTATTCTTGCCCGCACTCATTATGGGATCGCTCCAAACCATGTAAAAAACTTTCGGGTTATTTTTTTCAGGTAGGTTCTTTATCTTTCCGTAAATTTCTTCGACTTGTTTTCTTAAGTTTTCACTTAAAATTTTTCCTTCCTCGGCTTTTCCGATGATTTTACCGATGTTTTTTATTTCGGTATAAGTTCCTTCAAGGCTTGTCGAGCTGGACATATAAATTTTATATCCCAAATCGGAAAGCTTGGTAAATTCGTTGGAAGAATCTGAAGCATAATTTGATCCCACAACTATAACAAGGTCAGGATTTATTTTGGCGACGGTTTCGAAATTTATTCCATTTGCATCTCCCGCTCCCTTGTATCCTTTTGCCAGAGGTTCATTATTCTGAACGCTCCAGGTGTCAATTTCGGCGACCGTATCCATGGCGTTTAATCCTTCGAATATTTCAAGTATAGACGGCGAAAAGACTATTATCCTCCGGGCAGGTTTTTCTAAAGTTATCTTGTTGCCCATTCCATCCGTTACTTCAATCGGATCCTGGATCTGTTCGTCGCTTGTTTTGCCGGTAATTTCTGCGGAAGCATTCTTATTTGTTTCGGATGAACTTTCGGATACTTCCGCAATAGTTCCACTGCTTTCAGAAATACCGGAAGCCGCTTTTGGATTGTTGCTTTTACATCCCGCAAAGGTTAAAATCGATAAAGCCAAAGCCATTATCAAAATTATAACAGCTATGAAAATGAGTTTTGATTTCAATCTTTCTTTTAACAATTTCTCTCCCTTTTTTATCTTGTTTATTTATGTTTCTGCTTTTTATTTGTTCCGATTTAAATAGAATTTATCAAAGACCGGTTTCAATTAATAAATCTGTGTGGCTTACGTTAAATTTTCATAAATTTATTGTTTTGCTTACTTGGGCATTTATGATATTTAAGATATATGTATCGATAATGAACTACATCGGTTTTTAACATAAAATTAAATTAAATCCTCTGCCAAGCAATGGCTAAAATTTTTTTTCTTTTCTGGCAAAATTTTTTCCTGCCATGACATGTATTTTTTTATGGAAAATAAAAAACCCGGAAAGCTGTTTGCCTCCGGGTTAAATTAATCTTTTTAAATAAAAAAATTACACTCTTTAATCCGAAGAGCAGTAACTGCTTTGTTTTTTTAGGTCTCCTGACTTTTGGGACTTTACTCTTCGCCTTCCCGGCTTATTTTAAAGCTAGTGGCATTTTGAAGAGCACACACCCAATTACAGTGGCGGTACCGTTCCAGCTTTTCACTGGATTCCCTTTTGCAAATTGCATCAAACAATTTTTTATATATGATTTCAAACAAACATTTTTTAAATCTATTGAAATTCTAATAGCGTATCTTAAAAAAAGCAAATGCTATTTCTTGGCTATTTCGCAGATTTTCAAAAAAGTTCATATAGTATATATTATATATAGTGTCATAAAATATTTGAAATCAGCAGGTATAGAATATATCCTGCAAGCATTTTGGTTCATAAGTTGATTTTGTTTCTTAAAATATTTATGATTTTGATTTAATATTTTGCCGTGTTTTTTTCGAATAAGTCATACATACCGGCACATATCATATTTTCGAATCTGGCTGTATCATTAAAAACAATGAGCGATAAAAAAACATACAAGAGACCGAGGTTGATAATAGGTGGTATATCGAGCGGTTGTTGCAAGACAACCATAAGTATTGGCTTAATCGGTGCATTAAGAAAAAAGAATATAAATGTTCAACCATATAAGATAGGGCCCGATTATATAGATACCGCATATCTGACACATGCTGCTGGAAAAGACGCGTATAATTTGGATTTATGGTTAATGGGCAGAGATAATATAAATTATACTTTTTTTAAAAAATCCTCAAACGCAGATATATCGCTGATGGAGGGAGTGATGGGGCTTTTCGATGGCGGAGATTGCAGCACTGCGGAAATGGCAAGATTGTTGGGTGTACCGGTAATACTATGTATCAATTGTGAGAAAATAGGCGAATCGGTATGTGCAATGATCGAAGGGTTCTTGAACTTTGACAAAAGCATAAACATAGAAGGCCTGATACTTGCCAAGGTTTCGGGGCAAAAACATTATAAGCTTTTAAAAGAAGCCATAGAAAAAAGACTTAAGATAAAAGTTCTTGGCAATCTCGTAAATGACAGAAATCTTTCAGTCAAAGAAAGATATCTCGGGCTTACAACTGTTTTCGAAAAAAAGGATTTGGAAGTTTTCATCGATAATGCCACCAAACAGGCAGAAAAAAATTTTGACATCGAAAAGATACTCGAGATTGCTTACAACGCTTCGGATTTTAATTATAAAAGTAGCTACCGTCCATTTGACACTGCATGCTTACATGATGATTATAAGCTAAAAATCGCATATTCGTTTGATAGCGCTTTTAGTTTTTTTTACAGGCAGAATATCGATATTTTAAAAATGATGGGAGCGGAATGTATGCCTTTCAGTCCTTTAAAGGATAGTTGTCTTGATAAGGATATCGATTTGCTTATTTTGTGGGGAGGTTTTCCGGAAGTGTTTGCCAAGAGATTATCAGAGAACAAATCATTAAAAAATGATATCCTAAAGCTTTACAAACATGGGCTACCGATATATGCGGAGTGCGGCGGATTCATATATCTTGCAAAAAGTTTTATAGACAAAAAAAATAAGGTATATCCAATGCTTGGACTGATACCGGCGGATATTAAATTAAGCGAAAAACTGAAAGGATTTGGTTATAAGCTTGCTCAAACAAGGTTCGATACCATCGTCGGCAATGCGGGCATGAAAGTCAGGGGGCACGAGTTTCATCATTCCTTTTCAGTCGAAGAATTACCCGATAAATACAAGCCTTATATATTAAGATCGAAATATGAAGAGGGTGCGAATGGCAACCTTGACGGATTTGCAAACGGTAACCTTTTTGCCACGTATCTGCATGCCCATTTCATAGGCAATATATCTCTTGTATCCGGTTTGATAAGCCGTGCCCGTGTTTATAGATCAAAGAAAATAAGCGAGATGCCATGAATTCATAAGAGATGAGGAAAATGAAAATAATAAGAAATCACATAGAAGAAGAAAGTTTTAAAATCATTGATGATTTAATGGGAAATCCCAAACTTGATCCTGAGGAAAAGGAAATAAGATCAAGAATAACGCATGCCGCTGGCGATGCCGGTTTATACTGGAAGGTTGATATTTCCAAAAAAGCCGTCGATGCATCAGAGGATGCTTTAAGGTCCAAATGCAATATAATAACCGATTCGAGGATGGTAGAAGCGGGAATAAGAAAAAAATGGCTGACACAAAATGGAAATAAATATTTTTGCGCAATAGATAAAGAAAATATTTTTGAGAAATCTAATCAAACAGGGAAAACAAGAGCTGCGTTATCAATGAGAGCTCTCGCCGAGTACTTACCGAGATCCATAACCGTGATCGGCAATGCTCCCACCGCTCTTTTGGAATTGTTGTCGATGATTAAAGAAGATGAAAACCTCAAACCTTCCTTGATTATAGGAATTCCTGTTGGGTTTGTCGGTGCAGCCGATTCTAAAAAATATCTTTCTTCTCAGTCCGATATACCGTTTATAACACTACCTGGTACGAGAGGGGGGAGCAATCTGGCAAGCGCTGTTTTTAATGCTTTGATTAATATTTATATAATGCGTGAAAATGCTGATTATGCATAAAAATGCTTGGTTGACGATCAAATGAAAGAGAATAATATTTTAAAAAGAGGGTACACGACAGGTTCTTATGTCGCGGCTTCGGCTAAGGCAGGGATTACTTTTTTTGAAACCGGAGTTTTAAATGACTATTGCCTTATAAAAATGCCACATGGGGAGACAGAAAAAATAAAGTTTAAATCCGTAAAGCATAATAAAAAATGGATTGAATTTTCTTCGATTAAAGATTCGGGAGATGATCCCGACATCACGAACGGAATGGAAATCGTAGTCAGAGTAAAAAAGAAAAACAATGCCGGAATTGACATAAAAGGCGGTAAAGGCGTAGGGATTGTTACGCTGCCCGGTCTTCAGGTGAAAGTAGGCGAGCCTGCGATAAATCCATGTCCTAAAAAAATGATATTCGATAATGTCAAAGAGCTGGTGAAATCCGGAAACGGATATAGCATAGAAATTATATTTCCCGAAGGAAAAGAATTGGCAAAACAAACATTTAATCCGAGGATTGGTATCGTCGGAGGTTTATCGGTATTGGGAACTTCGGGTTATGTCGAGCCAAAGTCAGTGGATGCAATAAAAAAAACGATATGCCTGATGATAGACATGACTTTATCTCGAGGTTTCAAGAATATAATTTTTGTTCCGGGAAATATAGGCGAGAGGCTATGTAAAAATTATTTTAAGGTAACTCAGGAAAGAATAGTTCAAACTTCCAATCATATTGGCTATGCAGTAAAATGTGCTGCGCAAAAAAAAGTTGAAAAGCTGCTTGTATGCGGTCATATAGGAAAGCTGGTAAAGATTGCTGCCGGAATGCAAGATACATCTTCAAGAATTGGTGACAGGAGGATCAAGACAATAGTCGGAATTGTCAGAGAGATGAAGCTTGATGATTTAGCAAAAACGATCGAAGCACAATGCAAAACAGCCGAGAATGCGGCAGAGTTAATTTTAAATTTTAAATCACATGACGTTTTTGATCTGATGGCAAGAATGATTTCCGCAAATTGCGAAAAATGGTCTGACAAAATGATTATTTGCAAAAGCGCTGTTTTTAATTACGAAGGCAAGTTGCTTGGGACTGATTTAACCGATAACCAAATCAACTGGTGGCAAAAGTAAATCTTATTTATTTTCATCCATCTTATTCATTATTTCCTTTATTTTTTTCTCTTCCCATTGTTTGCCGGGAAATTTTGAAAAAACAAATACGCCCATCGCATGAAAGAAAAGTCCTATACCCCATCCAAGAAGCGGCCAATAAAACCATAGCGTGCCCGGACTTGTAACCAGATTTATTATAACCAATACTATATTTACTGCCACAAATACAATAAGATGTGAATAAAAACCTTTGATTTCTTCTACTCTTTTTTTGGCTTTTTCATATTTTTCGTCTTCCATTTAAATCCTCCTATCTTGTATAGTAAGTTTGTAAAATTTATTAAATATTTATTTTTATTATATATTCATTATAGGTTTAAAGAAAATTATAATTTTCATAAGATTGCCGTAAATCTCATGTTATAATTTCGAGAGAATGAATGCGGTAAGAAAACCCAATATGGTAAGAAGTCCAATCAAATATCCTCCTTCCTCATATGCTTCCGGCATCATGCTGTCGGCAAGCATTGCAAGAATGGCTCCGGATGCAAATGCTTCTATGATACCTCTGGTGTTTAAGCTGGTATTTTTTAAAAAAATAAAACTTGAAATTGCGGCAATAACACAGCTTATGCTAACAATTGACCACATGAAATATATTTGTCTTATCGAAAAACCTTCTTTTTTTAAATCATCTATGGAACTTATGCTTTCGGGAAGGTTTGAGAGGAAAATCGCTGCAAGCATCAAAAGTCCTATTCCGTTCTTGCTTAAAAATGATAATCCAAGAGCAATTGATTCTGGTATTCCATCAAGAGTTGCTCCGAGGATAATTACCTTTCCATTTGTGTTTTTCAAGGATTTAAAATGTTTGTTCTTTTTGTGGTTTCTTCCGCCATATCTGTGAATTAAAAAATCCCCGATAATAAAAACCACTCCTCCTGCAAGAAAACCTATTGCGATTGCGTCAAAGCCGCCATGGTTAAAAGCTTCTTCCATCAATCCGAAAGTAAGCGCACATATAAGTACGCCTGATCCGAAAGCCATAATCGAGGCAATTACTTTTTGCTTGAATTTAAATATCGTTCCAATGATTACTCCCAGTATTAATGAGAATCCTGCCAAAAATGAATATATGATTGCTGTTTTCATCAAAATAATCCTTTCGAAAGCATTGTTTAATTAAATATGCTTAACTTATTATCAAGTTCTCAAAAATAAGTCTATAAACTGCCGTATCGTTATTCGACTATAAAAATCCGATAAATATTTGCTAGCTGTAAAGATGAAAATAGATACAAAAGTCTGAATAAGAATTAAACTGATGAGCTTAAAGATGCTCCATAAAACCATATCAATATAAAACATTTTAGCTATGATAAAAACATATTATCACAATTAATTATACTATTAAAAAACAAGCTTGATCGTCATTGGTTTTAATGCTAAAAACCTCAGAAGCGATATGCATATGGTTTTTACATTGCCAAAATTCAAAAAATAATCTTTATACTTGAAATAATCTTAAAAAAAATATAATATTAATTATTGTTATTACAACATTACTATTGCTAGCACTAATAAATTAATTAGAGGTATAAATGGATAAGGTCAAAATATGTATTGTAGGGGCTGGACGTGCGGGAGAAGTTCATGGAGATGTTTATTTCAATTATATTCCTCATTCAGAAATAGTTTCGATTTTTGACATAGATATTGAAAAAGCAAAGAATCTTGCTTCAAAATATATGTTAAATGAGAAATATGTTTTTGACAGGTATGAAGATGCACTCTCATATTGTGAATTTGATGCTGCAATAATCACTACTCCTACTTTTACGCACTGTTTGTATACGGAGATGTCTGCGAAGAAAAAAGCTCATGTTTTTTGTGAAAAACCTATGGCAATAACACCTGAAGATTGCGACAAAATGATGGAAGCATGCTCAAAAGAAAAAGTCAAATTACAACTTGGTTTTATGAGAAGATTCGATGCCGGATTTCAAAAAGCAAAACAAATAATCGAAAGCGAGGAAATAGGAAAGCTTGTTGTGATCAAATCGGTTGGAAGAGGACCGGGTCTTCCGGGTAAGTGGGCGTTTGATATAAAAAACAGCAATGGCAATCTTGCGGAAGTAAATAGCCATGATTTTGATTCAATCAGATGGTTATCAGGTTCAGAATATAAAAAAGTTTATGCTGTGGCAAAAAATTCTAAAAATCCGGATATAGGTAGATTATATCCTGAATTTTATGATAACGCGGTGGTTTCAATCACCATGAAAAACGGCATATTCGGATTGATCGATAGTGTTTGTCCCTGTGAGTATGGTTATGATGCAAGAGTGGAAGTCGTAGGCACAAGGGGAGTATTATTCATCGGCAGCATAAATGAACACACCACTATAACCTGCACAAGAGAAAAAGGTATTAATTCTCCACAAATTTTAAGCTGGAAGAGAAGATTTTATGATGCCTATATTGCCGAAGACAGACATTTTATAGACTGTATTATTAACGAAAATGAACCTATTATTACCGGAAACGATGGCAAGCATGCAGTTAACATAGTTATCGCTGCCAATAAATCAATTTCTTTAGGAAGACCTATCGAACTATGATCAAAGTTAAAGGATGCGGTTTCGTCAATCTTTTAAGCAAATAAATAACCTAAGATAAGAAATGAAAATTTTAACTGTTACGGGTATAAAAGATGTTAAAAATATAAAAATCATAGATGCGCATGTCCATTTATGGGCGGAAAAAATTTCAGGCAAATTTGATTACGGTATTCCTTTGGTTAATAAAAGAGAACTCATAGAAAGCTGCTTAAAAGATTTTAAGAATAACAATGGCTGTTTGGCAATAGACTGTACTCCGTATGAATGTGGACGGAACGGAAAGGTACTTCATGATATTTCGCAAGAAACAGGTATAGATATATTAAGTGTGTCAGGATTTCATCGCAGGGAATACTATCCTACGGACTCTAAGATATGGAGGCTTAACAAAGAAGAAGCAACCGTTTTTTTTAACAGCGAAATACAACAAGGACTTAAAGAAACATTAAATGAAAGTTTTAGGATAAGAGCATCTATAATAAAAATACCGTTTATCGGAATACTCGAAAAAAACTACCATGCATTAACAAATGCAGCGATAGAAACTGCTTTAAGAAATAAAATACCGATTCTTGTACATACAGAACAGGGTAAAAATGTTGAATGGTTTTCTGATTATCTTTTAAAAAGCGGAGTACAACCTCAAAAAGTAGTTTTTTGCCATATTGACAAAAGAAACGATATTAAATTACACAAGCAACTTGCAAAACAAGGTTTCTACCTTGAATATGATACTTTTTTAAGAGAAAAATATAATCCTGATGCAAATACTTTTAAACTTATTTTTTCAATGGTCAAGGAAGGCTACGGTAACAAAATAATGATAGGAAGCGATATATTCGAAAATATGATGTGGAAGAGAGTTCAGGCAGAAAAAGGTTATGGAAGTTTTTTTAATGAATTAAAAAATAAATTGAACTTAAAGCTGGGAAGCAATGAAGCGGTAAAGAATATATTGGGAAGGAATGCTGCTGAATTTTTAAAGATCGAAGATTAAAAGAGAATTTTAAAAATTAAGAATGAAAGATTTGAAAGGGAAAAATGGACACGAGAAAAAAAATAAGACCTTTTACTTTCAAGGTCGATTTTCAGAATGGAAAAATATCCAATCCTGATACACATATTGTCAGGAAACTTTCATCAATGAAAGGACAATACTCAGATGAAAAATCATTTAATGAAATGCTTGATAAAAAAGATTGTATTTTGTATGAAGTTTACGAAAAGTTGGTTCCCGAGATTGAAGGAGAACTTTTGCAGGGTATGTCGATTGTGCATCCAGGTAAGGTTGGTAAAGAGTATTTTATGACAAAAGGACATTTTCATTCAATTTTGGATACTGCCGAGCTTTACTATTGCGTAAAGGGGCATGGTTATATGGTTATGGAAAATCCTGAAGGAGATTGGTCAGTTGAAGAGCTTATCCCAAATATTGTTCTTTATGTTCCTGGTCGATGGGCGCATCGCTCAATAAATATAAATAATACTGAAGATTTGGTCACTATATTTACATACCCCGCAAATGCCGGTCATGATTATGCAAGCATTGAAACCAAGGGATTTAGAAAGTTGGTCGTAGATAACAATGGGACTCCTGAAATAATCGATAATCCTGGATGGAAATAGGGAATAGTATATAAATATCAGGTAAAGGATTTAAAAATACGCGCAAAGAGAAAGGGTGAAATGACCCAAAAAAAAATAAATGAATGTAATGTTCTTGTTACTCCGACAAGCTTTGCAAGGTATGATAAAAGCTTTGCAAAAGAATTGGAAAATACCGTAGGAAATGTTGAGTATAACATCACAGGAAAACCCCTAAAGGAGAATGATCTCATACCCATAATAGATAGATTTGATGGAATGATTGCAGGTTTAGATGAAATAACAGAAAAAGTAATTGACAATGCCAAAAACCTGAAAGTAATAGCAAGATATGGTACCGGAGTTGATAGAGTAGATTTAAATGCTGCAAAAAGAGCGGGGATAATTGTTACTAATACTCCGGGAGTAAATTCAGTATCAGTTGCAGAGCTTGCAGTTACTCTTTCGCTTGCAGCATCAAGAAATATAATTGTCGGAAACAATAAGACTAAGGAAGGAAATTGGCCGAGGTTATCAGGTGCGTCACTATATGGTAAAACGTTTGGAATCATTGGGCTTGGCAGAATAGGCAAGGAAGTTGCCTTAAGAATTTATAGTTTTAATGTGAAAATACTTGCTTATGATATATGTCAAAATAAAGATTTTGCATTTAAATATCATATCAATTATGTTGATCTTGATACTCTTTTGTCCAATTCAGATATTGTTTCTTTGCATATTCCTGTTCTATCTGAAACAAAATCATTGATAAATAAGAGTACTCTTCTGAAAATGAAAAAAGGCTCGATACTTATCAATACTTCCAGAGGAGAACTGGTGGACGAAGATGCTCTTTATGAGAGTCTTGTCTGCGGTCACTTAAAGGCCGCTGCGTTGGATGCTTTTATGCACGAACCTCCGGTAGGAAGCAAGCTTTTAAATCTTGATCAGGTGATTACGACTCCGCATATGGGAGCAGCAACCGATAATGCCTCAAACGAGATGAGCAAAGTTGCGCTTAAAGATTGTATTGCCGTGCTAAAAGGGGAAAAGCCCAGATATCCTGTTTTTGATTTATAAGCCACAAAAATATCAATAATAATATTGCCATTATCAATAAATAGCAAAAGGTAAAAAGATGGAAAAAAAATTTGAAATCGTAAGAAAAGACGGAAAATCATTTTATTTTATCGGAGTTACGACAACTAAATCATCGATAATGAAAATTTTTCCATTGTGGATGGATACTCTTGGACATTCTGATATGAAAATTTATCCATACGACTTAAAAATTCATGATGAACCGCATAACTACAAAAAGGCGGTTGCTCAGATAAAATATGATGAAAACTGTTACGGTGCACTCGTTACGACTCATAAGATGGATTTGTATG
>JAQUMQ010000020.1 GCA_028718045.1 Actinomycetota bacterium | reverse complement strand
ATCATACCGAGATGGAAGTAAAGCTTATCACCCCCATAGCCATGGAAGAAGGTCTTAAGTTTGCTATCCGTGAAGGTGGAAGAACCATAGGTGCAGGGAATATATCTAAGATAATAGAGTAGGAAAGCGTTATTGAAGAATAGCATAATAAGAGAAAATTTTATGTTGACATATATAGTGGTAAATGTTAATTTATTAACTTGTCTTTATTTGTGGAAAGAGTATATTTAAGGCGGAATTAAAGTGAGAGTTAATATTATATTAGCTTGCAATGATTGCAAAAGAAGAAATTATACAAGCGTTAAAAACAAGAAAAATGATCCTGATAGGATAGAGTTTAAAAAATATTGCAAATGGTGCAAAAAGCATACCGTTCACAAGGAGACCAGATAGGGCTGTAGCTCCAATCGGTAGAGCATCGGTCTCCAAAACCGAGTGTTGGGGGTTCGAGTCCCTCCAGCCCTGCCATATATTAAGTTAATAATGCTATTTGAAAATTAAACTTATGATAGTGGCTGTAAAATATGCCGGCGGCATATTTAAGGAGAATCGAAGGACGGACGGGATGGGCGAAGAAGATCGAATCTTTGTGGCAAGTTAAAAAAGCCGGACAAAAAGAACGAGCTCCTACAGTTTGATATATAAGTTATATATAAGTTTTGATATTTATTGTTTTATAGGGGTTTTATAGGGGTAAAGCATTTAGTCGATATGAGATGCGGTGCGATATGTCTCATATATTTAAATTTAAAAGAACAGGGAAAAATGGCTAAGCAAAAAATTCCAACCAAATTCAAGCAAAAGGCAATGATGGAGAAAATGATGCAGGAGAGAAAGCCTCCGTCAACTCCGGCCAGAAAGAAAATAAATTGGAAGAAATTTTTAAAAGAAATACCGGGCAAGATAGCAAAATTTTTCAGAGATGTTGTACATGAATTAAAAAAAGTATCTTGGCCTACCAGAAAGGAAGTTTTTAAGTATACCGTTATAGTGTTGATTACGATTGCTATTTTTGCGGTCATACTTGGTATATTTGATTTTATTTGGGTAAAATTAATCGATGTTTTAGCTAAAATATAATAACGAAAGAGTAGTTTTTTATGAGACCGAGATGGTATGTAATTCATTCTTATGCCGGGTATGAAAACAAAGTCAAGCTTAATCTTGAGCATAGGAAAGAGTCTATGAATATGAGCAATAAGATTTTTGATATATTTATACCGACAGAAGACGTAATGGAAATTCACGGAGGCAAAAAGCACGTTTCATCTAAAAAGATTTTTCCAGGTTATCTTTTGGTAAAGATGCTTCTTGACGATGATTCATGGTATGTTGTAAGAAATACGCCGGGCGTAACAGGTTTTGTGGGCAGCGAGGACAGACCTCAGCCGCTTCCCGAAATTGAAGTTGACAGAATAATGAAAAAAGAAGTTGCGGAAAAGCCAAGACCTAAAACGGATTTCGAGATCGGCATGCCTATAAAGGTTATAAATGGCCCGTTTGCAAATTTTGATGGTACGATCAGCGAAATAAATATAGATCAAGGAAAATTAAGGGTTTTGGTCTCGATATTTGGAAGACAGACTCCGGTAGAGCTTAATTTTGATCAGATTTCAAAGATTTAGATTTGTTATAATAAAAGTTTTTATTTTGTTTTGAAGAGGAAAAAATGGCAAAAAAAATAACAGCACAGGTTAAGTTACAAGTAACGGCAGGTCAGGCAAACCCTGCCCCTCCCATCGGTCCTGCTCTTGGTCAGCACGGGATTAATATTATGGAGTTTTGCAAACAGTTTAACGAACAAACAGCAAGCCAAACAGGTACGGTATTGCCTGTCATAATTACCGTATATGCAGACAGGTCTTTTAGTTTTATTACCAAAACTCCTCCTGCTGTCGTTCTGTTAAAAAAAGCATTGAACATAGAAAAAGGTTCGAAAGAACCAAACAGGGCAAAAGTTGGGGAAATTACCAAATCTCAAGCTGAAGAGATAGCCAAACTTAAATTAAAGGATTTGAATGCAAGGTCGGTTGACTCAGCAGTAAAAATTATCGAGGGAACTGCACGAAGCATGGGAGTAAAAATAGTTTAAAATTTTATAGATTCAAGAAGTTTAAAGGAAGGTTGTTGTGAAAAGAGGAAAGAATTATATTGAAAAAGCCAAGGATAGAACAAAGACAAATCCAGTTTCCCCTTTTTCAGCCATAAAATGGGTTAAAGAACATAGTTTTGCAAAATTTGACGAGTCTGTCGATCTTTCGATAAATTTAGGTGTTGACCCAAGAAAAGCAGACCAGATTGTCAGAGGAACGATAGTTCTTCCCAATGGGAGCGGAAAAAATCCGAAAATACTTGTTTTTGCACAGGGAGAAAAAGCGGCTGAAGCTAAAAATGCGGGAGCGGATTATGTAGGCGCAGATGATCTTATCGAAAAAGTAAGTACGGGTTGGTTAGACTTTGATATCTGCATTTCTACGCCGGACATGATGAAAAATGTCGGTAAGCTTGGCAAGGTTTTGGGACCCAGAAAATTAATGCCGAATCCGAAATCGGGGACAGTTACAATGGATATAGAAAAAGCAGTGGCAGAAATCAAAAAAGGAAGACTGGAGTTTAGAACAGATAAGTTTGGCGTTATCCACATAACGATAGGAAGGATAAGTTTCGAAGCAAAAAAACTTGCTGAAAATTATTCTGCATTAATTGATGCCATAATAAAGGCAAAACCTTCGGCAGCTAAAGGTAAATATATAAAATCCGTTTATATTTCATCGACTATGGGACCAAGCTTGAAAATTGATTTAAATAAATCGGTTGAATCTGAGATGGAGGAAGTAGCATAAGGTAACATTTTTTAAATAAAAAACAAACCATAGACGGCGGGTGTTGTTTTAATTATAAAATAACTTAATTTCCTGCTCAGGTTGATATAAACAAAGACATTTATCGACCTGTTTTATGGGTCGATTTTGTTTTTTTGAAAGTATAATCAACATTTTTGGGACGGGGGTTTTAAAATTGATAAAAAGTGAAAAGACAAGTAAGGTCAACCTAATAAAGGAAAAATTTGAAAAAAATAACGGCCTTATATTTGTTGACCATAGTAATTTAAAAACAGAACAATCTGTAGCAATAAGAAACAGACTATACGAAGCAGAAGCCACTTTTATGATTTTAAAGAATACTCTTGCAAGCATTGCAGTCAAGGATGCTTTTAAGAGTATAGATCTTAGCGGTATCTTCAAAGGACCTACCAGCGCAGTCATCAGTCATAAAGATCTGATTGCAACGGCTAAAATACTTAAGGATATTGCCAAGGAATTTGATCTTTTAAAATTAAAGGGCGGAATCATCGAAGGTGAATTTGTAAATGCAGATGATATAAACAAACTGGCAAGTTTACCGTCAAGAGAAATTCTTATATCGCAGGTTTTAAGCGGTCTCATAAGCCCAATATATATGTTTGTCAGTGTTCTTAATAGTTTACCGAAAAAACTGGTTTTAACTTTGAGCGCTATTCAAAAAGAAAAAGAAAAGATCAATTAAAAAATTAAGAATCAATATTTGATTGCAAGAATAGGTTTGTAAGTATTTATCGATTTGTTAATTATATTAAAATAGGGAGGAAAAATGACGAAAGAATTCAAAACAGAGGATATTATCGGAGCAATTGAAAATATGACAGTTCTTCAATTGGCAGAACTTGTTAAAGCATTGGAAGAAAAATTTGGCGTAAGCGCGCAGGCTATGATGGCTGCACCTGCTGCCGGAAATGCTGCACCTGCTGCCGGAGCGGCTGCACCAGCGGAAGAAGAAAAAACCGAATTCGACGTTCAGCTTAAAGCCGCGGGAGAAAAGAAAATTCAGGTAATTAAAGTCGTCAGAGCGATAACCGGACTTGGTCTTAAAGAAGCCAAAGATCTTGTAGACGGTGCTCCAAGCTTTGTAAAAGAAAAAATTTCGAAAGAAGAAGCGGAAAAGATTAAAAAAGAGCTTGAAGAAAGCGGCGCCGAAGTAGAACTTAAATAATATAATAATCAATAATAAAAATAGTGTGGCCGGAAATTTGTTGATTATTGATTATATAAATATTATATAAATAATTATATAAGTAAAATTAAATAATAGACTTAAATAATAGACAAGTTATACCTATAAAAAGGGTGACTTGTCTATTGACATTTATTATACTATATGCTAAATTAAATGTTTGCAACTTTTTAGGGCACTCTTTCATATCTCCTATAAAGTGAGCTAGCAAGTATCCTTTTTACTAAAATCAAGTTTTTTTATGTTTATTATTTTGCAATTTAAATAAAGGGGAGAATGATTAATGCAAAAAAATAAAAAGATTCAGAGATATGATTTTGGGAAAATTCCTGAAATTATAGAAATGCCCCATTTGTTGGAAATTCAAAAAAAATCCTTTGACTGGTTTCTTGAAGAGGGCATATGGGAAGCATTGAGAGATATATCGCCTATCGAAGATTTCACGGGGAACATGTCTTTGGAATTCAAAGGATGTTCGTGGGGAGAACCTAATGCACCGGTAGACGTTTGCAAAATGGAAAACATGGATTACGCAGCACCGCTAAAGGTAAAAGCAAGATTTGTAAATAAAGAGTCAGGCGAATACAACGAACAAGACGATGTATTTTTAGGAGACTTTCCCCTTATGACCGATACCGGTACCTTCATCGTTAATGGAACCGAGAGGGTTGTGGTCTCGCAACTCGTAAGATCGCCTGGAGCTTATTACGATAATGACATAGACAAAAAAAAAGAAAAGATAATCTATCTGGGAAAACTGATACCTACAAGAGGTTCATGGATTGAAATCGAAACTGATAAAAAAGATGTTGCATATGTAAGGATTGACAGAAAAAGAAAATTTTTACTGACTATTTTTCTTAAATCAGTAGGATTTGGCAATAATCAAGATTTATTGAATTTATTTGGGCCTTTCGATAGGATCGGATGTATCAAAAATACACTGGAAAAAGATATTACCGAAACGGAAGAAGGGGCTTTGATCGAATTTTATAAAAAATTAAAGCCAGGTGAGCCTTCCACTCGAGACAGTGCCAAAAGCCTTGTTTCTCAATTATTTTTTAATCCCAAAAGATATGATCTTGGTAAGGTTGGAAGATACAAATTAAATAAAAAATTGGAAGTCGAAACCCCGCTTGATGAAAATATAGAAAAATATCTTAAAACAATTGACGAAAAAATGGATGTAAATGAACAGGATTTAAATGTTCTTCACGGCAAAGACATATTCCTGTTTGTAAAATATCTACTTCAGCTTATGGATGGCATCGGAGAAATTGATGACATCGATCATTTTGGAAACCGCAGAATCAGAAACATAGGCGAACTTATTCAAAACCAGGTAAGAATAGGCCTTTCAAGAATGGAAAGGGTTGTCAAGGAAAGAATGACGACTCAGGATGTCGAAACCATAACTCCCAAAACACTTATTAATATAAGGCCTTTGGTGGCGGCATTAAAAGAGTTTTTTGGAAGCGGACAGCTTTCGCAATTTTTGGATCAAACTAATCCGCTTGCGGAAATAACACATAAAAGAAGACTAAGTGCATTGGGTCCCGGCGGTCTTTCAAGGGAAAGAGCTGGTTTTGAGGTCAGAGACGTCCACTCTTCCCATTACGGAAGGAGGTGTGCAATCGAAACTCCCGAAGGTCCAAACATCGGACTTATAGGTTCTCTGGCTACTTACGCAAGATTAAATGAGCACGGATTTATTGAAACGCCATATAGAAAAGTTGTAGATGCAAAAGTAACGGACGAATTCGAGTATCTTACTGCAGATGACGAAGAAAAATATACTATTGCCCAGGCAACCGCAGAGCTTTCCGAGGACGGTAAATTTACCGAAGAGAAAGTCCTTTCAAGACTTGGAGGAGAAGTTGTTGCAGTTGAACCAAATAACATAGATTTCATGGATATTTCCCCAAAACAGTTGTTTAGCGCAGCGGCATCGCTTATTCCTTTTCTTGAACATGATGACGCAAACCGTGCATTGATGGGTTCAAATATGCAGAGACAAGCTGTTCCTTTAATTAATCCCGAACCTCCGCTTGTGGGTACCGGAATGGAAAAAAAGATCGCTCTTGACAGTGGGCAGATTATTACCGCAAAACATGCCGGAAAGGTAGTCGAAGTATCCGGCGACCATATAAATATCGAGTATAAGGAAGAAGGCAAAGGGAAAACCATTGCAAGAGATGAATATAAAATATACAAGTTCAAGAGATCTAATCAAGGGACATGCATCAACCAAAGACCTATAGTAAGCGAAGGTCAGGTTATCGGGCAGGGAGAGATAATTGCAGACGGACCTGCCACAAATTTAGGCGAATTATCGCTTGGAAGAAATTTGCTCGTGGCATTTATGCCGTGGGAAGGATATAACTATGAAGATGCCATTGTTATTTCGGAAAAGCTTGTCAAGGAAGATATGCTATCTTCTATTCATATATCAAAACACGAGATTGAGGCAAGAAGCACTAAGCTTGGTCCGGAAGAGATAACGAGAGATATTCCAAATGTAAGCGAAGAGCTTCTGAAAAATCTTGACGAAAGAGGAATTATCAGACTAGGCGCGGAAGTCAAACCCGGTGATATTTTGGTAGGCAAAATAACTCCCAAAGGGGAAACGGAGCTTACTGCGGAAGAAAAACTGCTTAGGGCAATTTTTGGAGAAAAAGCCAGGGAAGTTAGAGACAGTTCCCTGAAAGTCCCACATGGCGAAAGCGGAAAAGTAATCGATATACAGATTTCTTCAAAGAAAAAGGGAAACGAACTTCCTCCAGGCGTAAATGAATTGATAAGAGTATTTATCGCAAAGAAAAGAAAAATATCTGTCGGCGATAAGCTTGCCGGAAGACATGGAAACAAAGGTGTTATTTCTGTAATTCTTCCCGAAGAAGATATGCCTTATATGGAAGACGGAACTCCGATAGATATAATATTAAATCCAATGGGCGTTCCTTCCCGAATGAATGTAGGTCAAATTCTTGAAACTCATCTTGGATGGGCTGCATATAAGGGATGGCAGGAAGACGGTAATCCTGATTTTGCAAATATCGTAAGAGAAGACGGGAAAATTTATTGTTCGACTCCGATTTTTGACAGTATAAAGGAAGACAGGATAAAGGAAATATTGAAAAAAGCAAAGCTTCCTTCAAGCGGCAAAGTCACTCTTTTTGACGGGAAAAATGGTGAAGAGATAGCCGTAGACATTACGGTGGGATATATCTATATCTTGAAATTGCATCATCTCGTTGACGATAAAATACATGCCCGTTCAACGGGTCCTTATTCTCTTGTGACTCAGCAACCTCTTGGCGGCAAAGCACAGTTTGGCGGTCAGAGGTTCGGAGAAATGGAAGTGTGGGCTCTCGGGGCATATGGAGCATCTCATATTTTACAGGAAATGCTAACCATAAAGTCTGATGACGTTTTTGGAAGAGTGAAGACTTACGAGTCGATCGTAAAAGGTGAAAATATAGAAAAACCAGGTATTCCGGAGTCATTTAAAGTTCTTGTCAAGGAAATGCAAAGCCTTTCTTTGGACGTCGAAGTATTATCGGAAGAAGGAAAAGAAGTTGAAATTATGGGACATGAAGACGAAATTATGAAAACCGTTAAAGAACTTGGAATAGACCTTCAACATGACGAAAGTCTTATTTTTGCAAATGATACCGAGACAAAAAGAAAGAAGGAAGAACTGTTCGGCGATTTAAGAGAAGATGAGCTTATAGAAATTGACGAATGAGCAGAACCAATACCGTTAAAATGTTTTGTAAAGATTAATTATGTGTTTGTTTGTAAATTTTTTGAATTTTTTAAAAATATTATGTAAAGTTTGCGATTCACTCGAATAGGGGGAATTTATAAATGTCCATAAGTATAGATGTAAATAATTTTGATGCATTAAGAATAGGTCTGGCATCAGCAGAAAAAATACGTTCATGGTCAAATGGAGAAGTTAAGAAACCGGAGACTATTAATTATAGAACGCTGAAACCTGAAAAAGATGGATTGTTTTGTGAGAGGATTTTTGGTCCCACAAAGGATTGGGAATGCTATTGCGGGAAATATAAAAGAGTAAGATTTAAAGGAATTATCTGTGAAAGATGCGGCGTTGAAGTTACCCGTTCAAGCGTCAGAAGGGAAAGAATGGGACACATCGAACTTGCTTCGCCTGTTTCACATATTTGGTTTTTTAAAGGAGTTCCCTCAAGACTGGGATATATTTTAGGTCTTACTCCAAAGGATCTCGAGAAGGTTCTTTATTTTGATTCTTATATAATTATTTCGATTGATAAAGAACGCATTAATGCAGAAAAAGACAAGATAAAATCCTTATACGAAGATTACCTTTATGAAATGCAACAATTGCATGAGGAAAGAATTAAGGGAATTAAGGAAAATAATGAAGATTTTCTTAGAAGGTACCGCGAAGGGGAGCTTCTTACCGAGCTCGAGGCTTTTGACGATAGCGAACTCGAATCAGAAAAAGATGTTGAAGCTAAGATTGCCAAAATTATAAAAGAAAATGAAAAGCTGCTGGAAGAAGAAGAGGAAATCTATCAAGAGCATATAGAAATCGTCAAAAAGGCTCAGGCATTATTTCACAATCTTGAAGAAAAGATGCTTATTTCTGACGAAAGCCTTTTTAAGAAGTTAAAAGAAATTTATGGCGCATATTTTAAAGGCGGTATGGGCGCCGAAGCAGTTAAAGAGCTTCTTAAAAATATCGATTGCGAAAAGGAAGTAGAAGAGTTAAAGCTTGTAATTGAAACATCAAAAGGACAAAAAAGAAGCAAAGCCATCAAGACGCTTAAGATACTTTCTTCTTTTGTCAATACAAACAACAAGCCAGAATATATGATTCTTGATGTGCTCCCGGTTATTCCGCCGGATCTTCGGCCAATGGTTCAGCTTGATGGCGGAAGGTTTGCAACTTCGGATTTAAACGATTTATACAGAAGAGTTATAAACAGGAATAACAGGCTCAAAAAATTGCTTGAGCTTGATGCACCGGAAATAATTATAAATAATGAAAAACGAATGCTCCAGGAAGCCGTAGATGCATTGTTTGATAACGGCAGAAGGGGAAGAGCTGTTTTAGGTGCGGGAAACAGACCTCTTAAATCGTTAAGCGATATGCTTAAAGGGAAACAGGGAAGGTTTAGACAAAATCTTCTTGGGAAAAGAGTCGATTATTCAGGCAGATCCGTTATTGTGGTTAATCCAAATTTAAGGCTGGACCAATGCGGTCTTCCAAAACAGATAGCCCTTGAATTGTTTAAACCTTTTGTGATGAAAAAACTTGTCGACGAAGGTCATGCGACGAATATAAAAAGTGCAAAAATCATGGTTGAAAGAGGAGATGACAAAGTATGGGATATCTTGGAGGCAGTAATTAAAAACCACCCCGTACTTTTAAATAGAGCCCCCACTCTTCACAGGCTTGGAATACAAGCTTTCATGCCAATCCTTGTTGAAGGGAAAGCTATTCAAATTCATCCGCTCGTATGTCCTCCTTTTAATGCTGACTTTGACGGTGACCAGATGGCTGTTCACGTTCCGCTTTCCAATGAGGCTAAAGCAGAAGCAATAATTTTAATGCTTGCTTCCAATAACATTCTTTCGCCTGCAAGCGGCGAACCGGTTTCAACTCCTTCTCAGGATATGGTTTTGGGGATTTATTACATGACATCCGAAAGAATAAAAAGCGATGGCAAGGAAAAATATTATCCGGATAGCGAAGATGCTTTGAAAGATTACGATTATGGTTTTATAAAATTACATACGCCGATAAGGGTAAAAATAAAAGACAAAGTATTGAAAACCACTGTCGGAAGAATAATTTTTAACGAAGCTTTGCCGAAAGACTTCGAATTCATTAATAAGGAAATTGCCAAAAAAGAACTTATATCGATAATGAACAGGTGTATCAGAAAATATCCCAATTATTTTGTTGTCGATGTTCTTGATAATATTAAAAAATTAGGTTTTAAGTATTCAACGAAGTCAGGACTTACGATAGGCATAGATGATATTATCGTTCCGCCAAAGAAAGAAGAAATATTAAGGCATGCCGAAGATAATATAGCCAAAATTGAAAGTTACTATCAACAGGGTATGATTACCGATGATGAAAGACACGAAAGAGTTATACAAAGCTGGTCTGAGGCAAATGAAGCTGTCGCAGAAGCTATGGAAAGAAATTTTGACCGGTTTAATCCCATATATATGATGGCAACATCGGGTGCCAGAGGAAATATCAAACAGCTAAGGCAGCTTGCGGGAATGAGAGGGCTTGTTGCCAATGCAAGGGGAGATATTCTTGACAGACCCATTAAATCAAACTTCAGGGAAGGCCTTACTGTTCTCGAGTACTTTTTATCCACTCACGGTGCAAGGCAAGGTCTTGCCGATACCGCACTTAGAACTGCGGATTCCGGTTATCTTACCAGAAGGCTAGTGGATGTTGCGCATGATACGATGATAAGAATCAACGACTGTAAAACGGATGAAGGAATAAATTTATATGTATTAAATCTTGAAGGCGAACCCAATCATCATTTGATTGGAAGAAGCAGCCAGCAAGAAATTAAAGATCCGAGAACAGGCCATACCATATTAAACAAGGGTACGGAAATAGACGAAGAAATTCTGCAAAAGCTAGTGCAGGCAAACGTACCTGAAATAAATGTGAGATCGGTACTAACATGTGAGGCGGAAATGGGCGTATGCCAGAAATGCTACGGGAGAAATCTCTCATCCGGAAAAGAAGTGGATATCGGGGAAGCCGTGGGTATCATAGCAGCTCAATCCATAGGGGAGCCCGGTACTCAGCTTACGATGCGTACCTTCCATACCGGCGGCGTTGCATCGACTGTTATTCAAAGGTCTATCAAATCACCCGTAAAAGGCAGATTGATTTTTAACAAAGATCTTTTAAGCAAGCTGGGATTGAAAATAACGGAAAACGTCATTGATTATGTAAATCCGCCTTCCGAGCATGAATTGTATGGAATTTCCAGTAATATGCTTAAAATAAGGATAGAACACATTCCTCATAAACTGACATTTAAGGTAAAAATGGAGGAAGCAGAAAAAGAAGATGCGGAAGCCGGCCAGTTTATCGACATCATCATACCCAGGGGAGAAGAATTACTGTTAACCAACAGCATAAATGTTGAAAGGAATCAGGTTTTTGCAATACTTATTTCGACTGCAAAGAAAAAAAGATATGTGCATAAACACGAAAAAACATTTGAAGGAATTGATATTACTTCGGGTCTTCCAAGAGTCGTAGAGTTGTTTGAAGCAAGAAAACCAAAAGAACATGCAATAATTGCCGAAGCTTCGGGGATCATAAAGATCGAAGATCTTGATTCAAAACTCATAAGTCTTACTATCGTAAACCCGGATGGGTCGGAAGAAAAAACTTATGAAATTCCAAGCCGTTCGAAAATAAGATTTAATGAAGGCGAAATGGTTCATGTCGGAGATCAGCTTACAGAAGGACAAAGAAATCCTCATGACATTTTAAGGCTTAACGGAATTAAAGTTTGCGAACAGTATCTTGTAAGAGAAATAAGAGATGTTTACAAAGCGCAAGGAGTCGAAATAAATGACAAGCATATAGAAATAATCGTAAGACAA
>JAQUMQ010000019.1 GCA_028718045.1 Actinomycetota bacterium | reverse complement strand
TCACCCAAATTAATTTGAGGATATAATTCCTGGTATGCTTCGATTATATTATTTAAAATAAAAGAATTCTTATCGATCCTTTCATCTTCAAAATTGAAATATAAGATATTTTTTAATTTGATTTTTTGGTCAATCAATCTGGTTATAGCATTATATAGCTGGTATGTTTTACCGCTTCTGCGAACACCTGTTAAAGCAATTATTTTTTTTGAATTAACCGGTATTTCCAGAAGTCTTGGTTTAGAAGCAGGTATATTGCCTTCATGAAAATTGATGATCAGATTTTTTATTATATCTTTCCTCATAATAAGGAAATTATATTAAATATATTTCCTTTTGTAAAGGAAAAATTATTGATATCCTGCTAAATCTTCTGTTTAATATCGGCTGTATCTTTTGCTATTATTCATCTGATCTTTTTTTTAAACTCGCCAAGCATGTTAACAAAAACATCGACACCGTCCTTTATTAATCCAAATATCGGATTCGTTTGTTGTGGACAAAGCAATCTACTTTTATTTTAACATTCTATGTTAAGCTTGAAATTATGAATATTTTATATTACTACAAAAATATTTTTAAAGTTTCTATTGATAAAGTTCACTTAGGTTGACTGTTTTGGGAAGTTTTTATTGAGATGGTAGGGAAGTTTTATGTTCGGTATGATAATTTCACATTTTCCAATATGTTTTTAAAAGTTTATAAAGGTTAATTTAAAGACAGATAAAAGGCTTATTTAAAAATATCTTTACATTTAAAATTTAAATTAATATACTTTTTTCCTTGTTCAAAAATTAAGGCATGCTGTAACTTGCAACCAAAGTCATTTTAAATGATTTTTCATTTTCAAAGGAAAATATTTTTGCCATGGAAGAAAGAGAATTAATTTTAAACGGCAACTTGAGAAAATTGTTATTCAAGTTTTCTATGCCTGCGACAGTCGGACTTGTGGTAAGTGCTTTATATAATGTTGTGGATACGTTATATGTCGGCCATGGAGTAGGTCCTCTTGCGATCGCAGGTCTTGCTATAGTACTGCCCATACAGATACTCATGTTTGCGGTAGGCATGATGATCGGGGTAGGCTCGGGTTCTATCATTTCAAGATCTCTTGGCAGAAATGATAAGAATAAAGCCATTCTTACAAGTGGCAACGGAATAATATTGAATGCTTTCTTCAGCATCATAATCATGATCCCTTGTTATATATTTTTAGATAAAATATTGCTATTTTTAGGTGCATCGAAAGACGTCATTTTCTTTTCGAGGGATTATGCAGGTATTATTTTGCTTGGTTTTATATTCCAATCTTTCGATGTTGCTGGCAATAATATTATCCGTGCGGAAGGCAAACCGAGAGCTTCAATGTATGTTTTGATTCTCGGAGCGGTATTGAATATAATTCTTGACCCATTATTTATATTTGTTTTTAATATGGGGGTCAGAGGCGCTGCCATCGCAACGGTTTTAAGCCAGTTTTGCAGTACTTTGTATATACTGTTATATTTCAATTACGGTAAGAGTACATTTAAATTAAATCTCAATATGTTCAAAATCAAAATAAATGTGATTAATGAGATTATAAAAATAGGGTTCCCTTCATTTCTTATGACTATTGTCGACAGTGTCATTTTCATTTTATTTAACAAAGCTATCGTAAAGTATGGAAACGATATGTACATTGCTGTCCTTGGTATATCGATACGAATAATGGATATAACAATCATGCCCATCATAGGCATTGCCCAGGGTTTTTCTACAATAACAGGATTTAATTATGGAGCCAAAAAATATAGCAGGGTAAGGTTTATTTTGAAAGAATCATTGATATGGACTACTGTAATTTCGGCTTTATCGTTTATATTGATATTTGGATTTCCGAAATTAATGCTGAGTATTTTTAGCACAGATCAAGATTTAATTTCGATAGGCATAATACCAATAAGAATAATTACGGCTTTTTATATAACTCTTGGAGTACAGTTTATCGGAGGAAGCTTTTTCCAAGCTATCGGAAAACCGATTCCTTCCATGATTTTAAATTTGTCCAGACAGGTAATATTCATGATACCTGCAATAATAATTTTGCCATTATACTTTAAACTAATGGGAGTATGGTTTTCTCTTCCCTTAAGTGATCTTCTTTCAACTCTAATGATTTTGTTTTTTATTATTTACGAGCTGAGAGTTATAAAAAAAGCTCAGCTGGAGGAAAATTCGAAATAAATGCGCTGCAAGTTTATTGTTTTTAATTAACAATTTCGCCAGTAAAAGTGATAACTGTCACAGCTATTTCTTCTTCAACTGTAAACGGTGCATCAGAAGGGCATTTGCCGCAATAGCATGTTATTGTTCCACTAATGCTGTCGTCATCATATTTTGCTGAAAAATCCCTCCAGCTAACCATGACACTTTTCTGTGCATCTCCTTCACCGCCGCTATGAACTGCACCGGCATATCTTCCATTTATTTCGGAAGCGGTTATTTCAAGGAATTCGTATTTATTAAGTCCTGCCACATTTGTCCATTTGGATACATCGGCGCTTTTTGCAAGTCCCGCTCCAGCAGTATCCATGTTATGATCACGTGCCGGTCCTGACAATGATACATCTGCATAATAATTAGTCATTATAACCTCACCTGGATTTGATGGGTCTTCAATAATTGTAGGTGCAATTGAAATTAAACATTTGGACGGATCTGAAGTATCAATACCCCAGTAGCCTGAATAAATGGTAAGTTCGCCATATTCTTCATATTGAGGATCGGATTCTATATTAAGGCTTGTGAGATTATACTTAATGGCAGTAAGAAATTCTGCCTGCTGAGCTTCTGTCGTTTCCTCAGTCTGTTCATCAGTATTTTCTGCAATTTCAGTTTCTTCTGCCTCGTCCGTATTACCACTCTCTTTTAGCACTTTTTTCTTTAATTCTTCTATGTCTTTCTTGGTCCATACTATTTTACCTTTCTCTTTTTCTTCTTTATCAATTTCTTTTTCCATTGCCTGCAAATCTTCATACTCCCATTCATTGTAATCAAAATCCTGTCCTGTTCTTTCCTTAAGATCTTCTGCAAGGGCATATGTTCTGTCTACTCCGCATCCTCTGTTTACAACACCTGTACTTAATAAAATAATAGGGATAAAAAGCACAATGATTAAAATCAGCCAGGTCTTTTTCATTTGTTGTTCCTCTCACAATACTTTAATTTAAAAAATTAATTAACATTAATAAAAATACATAGATTCTTGTAATCTTATAACACAATGATAGAGGATTAGAAATAGATGCACACCACCCAAATATGTAGTTTTTTTAATAAAACCTGAATTAATTATTTGCTTTTATGACAAACAGCAATAGGTCTATAGTTTTATAGAAGTCAAGACAGAGTTTTGAATTTTCATTGATTTTTTTAAACTCAGTGTATAACTTAATGTATTCCGGAATTGGTCTTTTCAGACATTATAGCATTAATGAGCTCCACCCGGTTTCGGACGACATACTTGGAATAGATATTCTTGACATGGAACCGGACTGTATTCTCACTTATATGCAGCTCAGATGCAATCATACGATACGTTTTTCCTTTGATTAGCAGCAGAGCAATCTCAGCTTCCCGTATCGTTAATTTTTCTACTGAAGCATATTTGTGTATCAAACGGGTCTGCTCATGTTGCGGCATTTCAGAAAATGTTGTCAGGTATTCATGGTTTTTTAATAAAGCTGTGAGCGGGGAGTATAGAAGGGGAAGCATGATAAGGGTAAAAAATACCAAAGAAAGTGCCAGCAGTGAAAGGTAATTGTGTGCATTTCCCAGAGAAATTGAGCTTAAAATCAATTCGCCAATCAGTATGCCCAGCACATTGGCAAAAAGCCCTGCTCCCAAAATTCTGGCAGGATTTTTATGAAACTCCAGCATCTCACTCAGCATGGTCCACCAGAACAGATTGAAAATACCGACAGCACTAAACATAAGTGTATGTACGATCAGATAACTCAAAGTCGAACGGTCTAGCAGCATAAAGCCTATAAAGGAAAACCCGGTCATAGCAATGGCAGCATATAGAATATTGGTACGTTTTACTTTCCGCGGAAGATAGCGAACTATCATTACGCCAGCTATATAGGGAATCGCCCAGTACCAGCTGTTGAGTTGTTCAAGATGTGCAAAGGCAGGAAATTGCATTTGATACATAAGTCCGACATTGATAGCTACGATTAAAATGAACAGGCACAAAAAACCAAGAGGTTTTACGATGCTCACATATTGCTCTGTCGACTTAACAGACGGGAGACATTGTTTGATTTCTTTTTTTGAAAATCGAAACGTAAGCAATAATGCAATGCAAAGCGGCAGTATTGTAAGGATAAGTCCAATGTGCGCAGATATGTTCCAGGCTGCCTTGACTATCAGTAACAACAGAATATAGCTGAAGGCAAGCATATCCGCAATAGTTTTGTAGCGCTCATTCTTCGGAGTCCCGCTTTTCAAAAAATAACCCCAGGTCGCTACACAGCATCCTGCCAGAAACGATGATGAAAACAGAGCTACCTGCCACCAGAATGATGGTGCAAAGAAAAAAGCAGTGGTAGCGACGATACAAAATGCAAGGGATATAATCATTAACATTTTCGCCGATCGTAAATTCTTTATAAAAAAACCGCAGAGTATGAGTCCGGCGCAATGAGCAGCCATAGAACCTAATACAAAGGGCTGGGTAGAAAGTTGGTGGTTGTCTAAAAGCATGTAAAGTACTTTGCCCTCAAAAGGAATGGTGAATAACCATGCGGCAAAAAAAGAAAGGATAAGAATGGATAGCCTGCGGTTGTTTATCGTGAAAAAAGCCCACTTTTTATGCTTCTCTTCTACCATTTTTAATATCTTTCTTTAAATTCAATCATAATATTTATTTTTATTTTGTTATAATAACTGCAAATATAAACCTGCCGTTTATAAGTTAAAACACGACCCGGTAGTACTTGCTTTAGGATCATAAATATTGCTAAAATTCTTTCATTTTTCATTTTATTAGTCTCTATTGAAGTTAAATAAAATTGCTACAATTATAACACTTATATTAGTAACAGTTATAAAAAATACTTAACAGGAGGGATATTGTTATTAAGATATAAAATTATCACGACATATAATCCTAGCAACTTTAATCAGTTTCTAGTGAATAGCTAAATACTATGGTGAATAGCTAAACACTAAATTATATTAAATTATGGATATTTATTACAGCATCTTAAAATTAAAAATACCTATAAATTACGGTAAAATTACTTTAATACTTGCTAATACCAAAGGAGATTACCATGTGTTTACAAGTATTAAAAAACAACTAGGGCTGACTGATAGTATGATTAATGATATTTTTGCCATTTGACAATAAGCTTATCAAATTAAAGAAAGTATTAAATTTTTCTTGACTTTATGCACCTAACTGATATGATTAAAAATTGTTTTATTAATGTACTGTCCGTTGTAGTAAATTTTTTGGAGGTAAGAATTGTCTAAAGGTAAAGTAAAGTGGTTTAACGCAACAAAGGGCTATGGCTTTATTGAAGAAGAAGGTGGGCAAGATATTTTCGTACACTATTCTGCAATACAAACAGAAGGATACAAATCCTTAAAAGAAGGCCAAGCTGTTGAGTTTGACATAACCACTGGTAATGGTGGTAAATCCCAGGCAGCAAATGTAAAAGTTGCAAAATAAATCTTAAATGATTAACAAAAGCCCCATTTATTGGGGCTTTTTTTATGCTCTCAAAACACATGCTTGTCAGCCAAAATGTGGATTATCAAGTAAATGATAAATTTACTATTGATTTTAAATCAAACCTGATAAAGTTGTACGAATGATAAGAATCAAGTTTATTTTTTATCCGATGTTAAAATTCCACCCTTGGATATATTGGTCTTAGGCAAATCGACGAATAAAATGTGCACTGCTTCTTTAGGTACCATTCCAACTTCTGAAACAACATTTGTTATTTTATCGGCCATCTCCCTTTTTTGCTCTACCGTTCTTCCTTCAATCAGATGAATGTTTATATAAGGCATTTTTTCCCTTTCGATAATTTTTATAAGTTACGGTTAATTTAATCAACGGTTTATTATAAAATAAAAGGTACCATATTTACCATGACATTTTAAAAATAACTTTTAATCTTTTTCAAGGAAAATTAAAAAAATGACAGAAAGGGAAAAACTTGACATTGTTAAAATTCATAAGAAAAGAAAAAAATGCACAAAATGTTTACTCCTTTATATTTGAGGCACCCGATGACTTTAGATGGATTGCCGGACAGTTCATCCAAATTACTTTTCCTCATGACAACCCTGACAGCAGAGGGATAAAAAGATTTTTTTCCATTTCATCCGCTCCGTATGAAAAAAAAGTGATGGTTACGACAAGATTCGACAATCAAAACGGCTCGAGTTTTAAAAAAGCATTTTATGATATAACCCCTGGGACTTTTATAGAAAGTACGTTACCTAAAGGAAAGTTTATCGTTGATAAAAAGGACAAAAAAATAATTTTAATAGCAGGAGGTATTGGTATTACTCCGATCAGATCAATAATATTTGACCTGGATCATGACAATAATCTTAAAGATATAGATTTACTTTATTCCAATAGGGATAACGATATTGCTTTTAAAGAGGAAATAGAAAATAAAAGACATAATAATTTCCTCTTTAATATTTACTATTTTATAAGCCCTATTTTAATCCGCGAAGAAACATTAAGTAAAATTTACGAGGTGTTTCCGAATTGTTATGCGTATGTTTCTGGTCCTCCAGCTATGGTTAAAAGCATAACCGATATCCTGTATTCCAAAGGTATGACTGCTGAAAATATAAAGGCAGACTACTTTCCGGGATATTAAAAAATAGAACTTAATTTCAACTTAATAAAAGTTTTTATTTACAAAATAGCAATGGAAGACAAATCCATAAACTTATTTTATTAGTTGTTTTTGTTAAGCTTGGAGTTAAGGTCTTTTCTAAGCTTGATTAATTTTAAATTCAAATCACTTTTTCCTAATGAATTTCCATCGGAGAATCTGTTTCTATATCCGGAACCGGAATAACCGCCTCTTCGGCTATTTCCGTAACCGCCTCTTCCCATATTCCCAAAGTTTGATCTTGGTTGGTCTTGAGCTTTGGCTTCGTTGACTTTCATTTCTCTGTTATTTAAAATATAACCTTCGTATTTTTCAATTGCTGCTTTAGCTTCTTCTTCGGTTGACATTTCAACAAAACCAAAACCTTTGGATTTTCCATCTGTCCGCGTGATAACTTTTGCGTATGCGACAGTTCCTATTTGGCTAAATAAATCATTTAGCTCCTTGTCGTTAACATTATAAGACAGATTTCCTACATATAACCTTTTATTCACTGAAAATGATCCTTTCCTCTTTTTATAAAAAAATAAAATGATATTTGATAAAAGCCTGATTATTAATCAATTAGAAAATTATGAAGACAACAATCATGTTTAAATAGAAATTGTAAAATTATTTGAGTAATGCAATACCTGCTTAATTAAATTTTTTATACAAAACATTAAGTCTATGCTTAAGTTTTATTTAATTATAAGTTATTGAATTAAAATAGCAATAGAATAAAGTAAAATAAATATTTTATTTATGATGATTATCTTTTAAAATAAGGTTATTCTTTTATAAAAAGAGAAAAAGGGGAGAATCATATGACAAAGCTATTTCAAATATATAAATGCGGGATTTGCGGTAATATAGTCGAAGTCATATCTACAGGTAAAGGCGAGTTGGTTTGTTGCGAAAAACCGATGAATCTTTTCAAGGAAAATGTTGTGGATGCATCAACCGAGAAACACATTCCTGTATCCGAAAAAACTGACGGCAATCTCAAAGTAAAAGTCGGAAGCATACCTCATCCAATGGAAAAGGAACATTATATTGAATGGATTGAGTTGATTGATGAAAACGGGAAAGCATACAGACAGTTTTTGAAGCCTGGCGATAATCCCGAGACATTGTTTTGCGTAAAGATAAAAAATAAACCTATTTTAAGAGAATTCTGCAATATACATGGTTTATGGAAGGGATAGTTGATTTAACTTATTTTAATTTACCTGATTAATATTTCAATCATAAAGATAAGATTTTAATGGGACTTGGCGAACAACTGCATGAGTTATATGAAAAATTCAACAACAGAAATTTCGTTCACCCCGATCCCTTAGAATTTCTGTATGACTATGATTGTATCAAAGATAGGGAAATCGCAGGGCTCATTGCTTCGCTTTTGGCATACGGAAGAGTTCGGCAGATATTAAAAAGCGTTTCCAGTGTTTTGAATTTTATTGGTGAACCTTTTAAGTATATTAAAGTATCCTCCCAAAAAACTATTTATAACGACTTCAAAAATTTTAAACACAGATTTACAACCGGAGAAGATATATCCAACTTATTATATGCAACCAAAGCGATAATAAGCGAGTATGGCTCGATAGAAAGCTGCTTTTATTTATTTATGGATAAAAATGACGATTCGATACTTCCTGCCTTAAGGAAATTTATAAAAAAATTTGGCGAAAAGATAAATAATAATTTCAATTCTTTAATTTCAATTCCTGAAAGTTTAAGTGCATTAAAGAGATTCAATCTTTATTTGCGGTGGATGGTAAGAAAAGATAAAGTTGATCCCGGGGGATGGGAGAAAATACCAACTTCAAAGCTGATAGTGCCTCTTGATGTTCATATGTATAGAATATGTTGCGGGCTTAATTTTACAAGCAGAAAACAAGCTGACATAAAATCTGCCGTCGATATAACAAACAAGTTCAAGATTTATGCACCGCTTGATCCCGTAAAATTTGATTTTGCTCTAACTAGACTTGGAATGAACAAAGATGAAAGTTTAAATAAATTATTTAGGTATTCTTTGACTAGATGACAAATAATTATATAATTACAAAAGCCAAAAATAACAGAAGGGAGCTCTTTTAATGAGTCGTAAATTCAAGTATTTTGTTGTATTTGTTTCGGTTTTTGCCCTTGCAGTTCTGCTTCTTCCTTCTAATCTTGGAGCAGATTCGACGTCGCAAGTTCAGGCATTTGTAACAAGATTTTATGTAAGTTGTCTTGGGCGAACGCCAGATAGCAATGGATTGAATTTTTGGACAAGTCAGCTGTTAAACAAGACAAAAACGGGATCCGACGTTGCAAAAGCAATAGTTTTAAGCGATGAATTCAAAAACCATAATTATGATAATAATGCTTTTATTAATATAATTTATAAGGCATTTTTTGACAGAGTTCCGGATGATTCAGGTTATGCCATATGGATGGGGAAGCTTAACGGCGGAATCAGCAGGGAGACAGTTTTAAGTGGCTTTCTTCAGTCTCAGGAGTTTGTAAGTTTATGCGGAAATTATGGCATCATTGCATATCCCGGAGCTTCTTCGGCGTCTGGGAGTTCTTCTTCGTCTTCATCGGGATCAAACGGCACTTTGGGTACAGCCAGCGGTTTTTCAGGCGGAAATAAGGTAAATTTTATAGTGTGGGGTGATGACAGTGCATTTGACAGACCAGGCGGAAGAGTCAACGGCAGAACGGATATAAATGTTTTCGTTCATTTAAATCTTGACACACATAAAGCTATATTGGTTCCCATACCCAGGGACACATGGGCTCCCATACCCGGATATAAAACACAAAAAATCAATGGTGCTCATGCTATAGGCGGAAACGGTCTTGCCGAAAGTGCTTTTGAAAGCTTTACGGGAATTCCAATTGATTTTTATGCGATAACCGATTTTGACGGCTTCAAACCTCTAATAGACTTCTTTGGAGGAGTGGATGTTACTGTTGAAGAAGATATTGCGGACAGTTTTTCGGGTTGTTATCTTGCAAGAGGGACACATCATATAAATGGGGAACAAGCACTTGCTCTTTGCAGGGCAAGACACGGAAGATCGTTATATGGAGGGGGCGCATATGCACGTGAAACCCAGGCAGCAATGTTATTGATCAATCTTTGTCAACAAAAAATCGGAATGGTTAATGCTGGGAACCTTCCCGATTTTTTAAATAAACTAACTGATTTTTTATGGACCAACATCTCGATTGATCAAGCAAGGCGTATTCTTCCGGTTTTGGCATCTATGGGAGAAGGCGATTTTTCGGTTCAAAAGTTCAATTCATGGCCGCAAAGCTTTGGGTCTGCCAGTGCGGTAGGATATAATGCTGGCGAAAAAAATCAATTTTTTGCATGGCTCGCAAATCAATAATATTTTTATCTAAACATAAATTTTCATAATGATGCGGGTATATCAAATATGCCCGCATGTTTATATTTGATTACATGACCGAAGAACTTACAAAACATGAAATAAAAAGATACGAAATATTAAACGATAATATCCCGAAACTATTATTTAGATTTTCGTTTGCTACAACTATAGGAACAGTAGTAAGTGCTTTATATAACATAGTCGATACTATTTTTGTGGGGAAAGCCGTCAATTCGATGGCGATTGCGGGATTATCGATAGTTCTTCCAATCCAACTTATAATGCTCGGTATAGCCAATATGATTGGTGTGGGAGCGGCTTCTGTCATTTCAAGATCTCTTGGAGCTAACGATAAAAAAAATGCAGCCGATACTTTTATAACCGCGATCATTATCGATGTATTCATAAATATTTTATTTATAACTCTGGGCTTTGTATTTCTCGATAAAATGCTCGGGCTCTTTGGAGCATCTTTTGAAATCTTACCATATGCCAGGGATTATATAAGAATAATTTTACCCGGTTTTTTGATTTTTTCTTTTTCTATCAGTGCCGTAAGCTTTATAAGGGCTGAAGGATCTCCTCGTGCCGCGATATATCCGATGTTGATAGGTTTGATATCAAACATTATTTTTAATACTATATTTGTTTTTATAATTCCGCTCGGAGTCAGAGGTGTTGCATACGGAACGGTAATAAGTCAGTTTTTAAGTTCGCTTTATATTGTTTTTTATATAATATTTGGCGGCAGTATTTATAAAAATGCCTTTAAGGGTTTTAAGCTTAAGTTTTTGATCATCAAAGAAATTATTTTTGTAGGATTTCCCTCACTTTTTAGCAATATAGCAGGCGGTATCGTAATCATAATTTTCAATAAGCTGTTGTTTCTTTACGGGAACGATCTTTATGTTGCAACGATGGGAATAGGATTAAGGATATTGAGCGTTATACAGCTTCCCTTAATTGGTTTCGTTCAGGGTTTTACAACGATTGCAAGTTTTAATTATGGTGCGAATCTTTACTCAAGAGTAAGAAAAGCAATCATAACGGTATTTTTATGGGTTTTTGGATTGAGCACCATAGAATTTTTAGCAATAATGATTTTTCCTCGTTTCATAATGAAGCTTTTCAGCAGCGATCCTAATTTAATCGATATAAGTATTTATCCCCTAAGAGTGGTTAACTTGTTTTTGCCTTTGATATGCATTCAGCTGATAGCTTCCAGTCTTTTTCAGGCTATGGGGAAAGCTCTTCCCGCGCTTCTTATTTCGATTTCAAGGCAGTTTTTATTTTTGATTCCCTTGGTTTTTATCCTGCCTTTATTTTTCGGTATTCACGGGATATGGATTTCACTGCCTGTTTCGGATTTTCTTGCTTTTATACTTTCGATTTCTTTGATTTATAAGCAATTGTTAAAATTCAAATCAGCTAAGGCTTGATTATTTTAC
>JAQUMQ010000018.1 GCA_028718045.1 Actinomycetota bacterium | reverse complement strand
GAAGGTTCAGAGACTTATAGCGCCTCGCACCCTTCGTGGGTGATGAGATAGTCCATCCCTTTTGGAAACATTAGGATAAGATGTAAGCACTAGGTTGCAGGTTCGAATCCTGCCCGCGGAGCCAAACTGGACGAGCACCGCCTAAAGCGGTGTTTTTCCGTTTATTACAGGGCAAATCAAGCGGTTCGAACCCGCTTTTTTTGTCGCCCGACCCCAGACTGACTTTTTTCATCGGCAAGAGGCAGTTTTCCAAGTTAATACGCAGTTTTCGGTCAATTAATAAGAGGTTCGAACCTAAGGTGTTTAATATCTCTCTTTTTCTTTGCAGGTTGCCGTTTTCAAAGGCAAGCTTGGCGTTCTTGGCAAAAATTAAGGCCTCCTCGGCACGATCCAGCCAATCATCCACTCGCTTGTCCGTGTCTTTTAACAATTCCTGCAGTTTTATCTTATCCTGAATCAGTTTTGATTTTTTATCTTTGAACTGCTGTTCAGTGATTTCATTGCCGGCTCGCATATCAATTAGGTTGTCTATCTTTTTCAAGCATTCTTGATATTCTTGTTGTTGGTTTTTTAAAATATCATCTCGGCTGTCGGCTTCTTTATGATTTTCAGTTTTAAGCCAGTCCATTGCCCACTCATCAAATTCTGGCGGTATTCTTAAACCTCCCAAAATATCGGCAATCTGTTTTTCCAAATCTTTAATCTCAATCACTCTTTGTGAGCAGTTTTTATCTTTTCTTTTGGTGCAGTGATAGTAAGTGTAATAATGTTTGGTTCCGTTTTTCTGTGTTTTGGTTTTGTGTTCGGCCGTGATCGTGGCCCCGCATTCGCCGCACTTCATCTGTCCTGTAAAAGCAAAAGTGTGCTTCATCGGTTTGATATTGTCTGGCCGGATCATTGATAATATTCGGTCGTGCTCGTCTTTGGTGATCATAGGCTCGTGTTTGCCTTTGTGCCAGATGCCGGACTTTTTTGGATATTCGTAATATCCATAATAAAAAGGATTGGTGACCACCGCGTAAAAAGTGCTACGGGACATCTTGGTTCCGTTTGGCATTCTAAAACCCCACTCGGTAATGGCTATTGTTTGAGTTTGCGGAACCGAGTAATTTCCGCTCAAAACCATATCAAACATTTTTCTGACCAGATCAAATCGCTTCGGGTCTTTTTTAATTATCTTAAATCCTTTCTGCCGGTCGGGAGTGTTTAAATATCCCACTGGGGCCGGGCAAGGATACCAGCCCTGTTCGGCTTTTTGTTTTAGACCTCTTTTAACATTGACCGACAGATCCCGAATAAACTGGTTGGCCATGCCAAATTCAACGCTCATCATTAAAACATTGTCGGTCGGGAAATAGCTTCTATCATAAGTTTGAATGTGCCTGATAACTCCTTGTTGAAGCATCCAATTAATCTGGCCTCCGTCAACGGGATTTCTGGCCAATCTGTCCAGCTTCCAACAAATAATGCCCTGGGCCTGGCCATTATATACTTTTTCCAGCATTTTGCTGAATATCGGCCGTCCCGGGGCTTTGGCTGATTGTGATTCGCACAGAGTGTCTATTATTTCAAATCCTTCTCGTTTGGCCAGATCGGTCAAGACGGATATCTGCGAATCAATGGACGCCACTTGTCTGTCCTCGGCCTCGGAGGACTTTCGGGCGTAGATGAAATATTTTAGGTTGATTTCATTTTGCATATTAATTTTTATCTTGATTTTTTAGACCTTTGCAAGCCCTATTATGGGCTTATAGCCGGAACAAGCCAAGCTAAACTTGCCCACAGCTATTTATCGGTCTTTTTCTCTGGCTTTTTTCAAAATTCGTTCATAGTTTAAGTCGCTACCGTAAAAATTAACATTATTGGTCGCTTCCACTTTTTGCATTGGCTTGCCCAAACAGCGATCCAAAATATTAACCGCCGCTTTGAGCTTTACTTCGTCTTTGTCGCTTCCCATTAAAGCCACGATCATTTCGGCGGCCACATCCACGTTTTGGCTGATTTTCTTGGCGGCATCGCTTTGAATAAAGTCGCTCATCTCTTGGCTGTATTCCTGATAAGCGTCAAACAGCGGACCGCCCTGCATAAACCAGCCTTTGAGCGTGGCCACGGCCACTCCCAGTTTTTGAGAAATATCTTTGTATTTTTCGCCCTCATATTTCATTCTTATGGCCTCTCGGCATTTTAAAGAATTAATGTCTAAGCTCATATTTTGGTTATATAAAAGTATGGGTTAGTTTGTTGGTTTTGACCTCTTTAATATTTCATTAAAATACGCCCCTTTGTTTATAATTTCCTCGTTTTGACGTTTTTTAATCTTTGACATTTCCATAGTATCATCGCAGGCTCTTTGCACCGCCTCAAATCCATATTTTTTAAGAGCGGATAAAATAAAGCTCATATTTGTTTCCTCTAATTTTTTAGCCATTTCATGACACAAATATTCGTGATTATTGTTTGGTTTGAAATTTTTTATACTTAAATTCGATCGTTCTTTATAATTCATTTTCTTATCGTTATCTTCTTTGTTGCCAAATGGCACCTTATCTAAAAGTGTATTTTCCCTTATGTTAGGAGACTCATTCCCTTTTCTTTGAGAAAGAGTGTAATTTCCCTTATCTTTTTCTTGGTAATGTTTGGAGTTTAACTCCCATATTTTTACTATCTTGTATTCGGCGGTTGGTTTGGTTTTTCCTTTAATTCCCACTTTTTCAATTAAATTCTTTTTAAGTAAAACTTTTAAATATTTTCTTATAGTTTTTGGATCAGCGTTTAGCTTTCTGCCAATGTTGCCAGCCGACTCCCAACAAGTGCCGTCCTCGCCAGCTACTCGCTTTAAATAGGTATAAACAGCCAGCTCATAAGCGGAGGAGTGTTCAATTACGTAATTCGGCACAATGGTAAAATATTTTTTATTCTCGCTATTAAATTGTGGTTTTTCATTTTGCATATTCATCTTATTGGCCCGGGCTTATAAAGCGTCGTTATACATCAGAGTTTTTAGCTCTTTAATGGATGAGATAAACTGACGAGGTTCTACTTGAGCACTCCCATTAAAAAAATCCTCAAGTAGTTTAGCTCTGCTTTCTTGATCTTGAAAAACAAAGTAAAATCGCCGAGGATCAGTTTTATCTATCTTTATCAATTTATGTCCGCTGGCCAGTAAAAACACAGCAGAATAAAAATCACTTGTTTGAAAGTTTTGATTTTCCATATCCATATTGATTTTTGAGTTCTACTTGATTGTTTTCAGAGATCGGACCGAGATAAACCGCTTTATACAAATTGATTATGTTATTAGCTCTGAATTCAGCTTCTTTATCGTCCAGCTCAATGTTATATCGCTTTTTGTATAACTCTTTAAATTGATCAATTGCTTTTTTAGGCAACATATTTTCATTTTCATTGCCTCTTAATTTTTAACAAAAAAGAGGCCAAAGATAATTAAAGAAAATGCCCATTTCCCTTAATTACTCAGACCTCACAAAGAGTAATTAATATTGAATTGTTTGGTTTCCTGGCTCTGACGAAAAAGAGCTCGTAACTGGTTACCACGACTATTGTGATAATCAATTACGAGCTCTTGGGCAAGGAATACCGTTCAGGTCTACCTCGTAAGGTAGAAAGTATTAACTTGTTATTTTTAGTATAGCAAAGTTTTAAAAAAGCAACAATTGTGGATAACTGGAAAGCTGATATAAACTGATATAGTTGATGTATGAGATTATTTCGCTTGTCATTATTTGTCAATTTATGACAGCGATGGTAAAATAAACATAGTGAGGATTAATTCTCAATTTTATGAATAAGAAAACCGACAAGCTTTTAACTATTGAAGAAGTGGCCGAGGTTTTAAGAGTTAGCACTCGGACCGTAATTCGTTATATTGAATCAGGCAAACTCAAGGCGTCAAAGATAGGAGTCTGGCGGATTAAACAATCTGACGTTGATGTGTTTTTGGAGAAGACGAGTAACCAAAATAAAAAATAGTTTTTTAAATATAAAATGAATATGAATTTTAATTCCAAAATACTACCAGATCTCGAAAAAAAATATAATGTTACGTATCCAGTTTTAAGAAACGCCACTTATAAAAGCTTGGTTAATTATGCCACTGATTTAAAGAGTCCGATTCAGCGTTGGTATAGATATAAAGAGGGTTATTCTATAAAATTAATGCAACAGATTTTTGATGAATATAATGTGAAGAAGAGCGATATTATCTTAGACCCGTTTTGTGGTAGTGGTAGCACTATAATACAAGCCAAGATTAATGGTTTCGAGAGTATCGGTTTTGAAATCAATCCCTTTTCAGCTTTTTTAGCGAAAGCCAAAACTCAAAATTATAAAAGTAGTGATGCCAATGAGTTTATCAAAGAGAAAGTAAAACTTTTTAAAATTAAAAACGGTAAAATAAAAAACACGGAAAAGCCCAAACTTTCCACTATAGATAAATTATTTGATAAAGGTGTTTTGGCTTATTTATTAAATTTAAAAAGAGCGATCAAAAAAATAAAGAATAAAAAAGTTAGAGACTTATTTTTTCTTGCGTGGCTTTCGATTTTGGAAGAGTGTTCAAATTACAAAAAAGCCGGTAATGGTTTGAAAATAAGGAGGACTAAATTGTCGACTGTAAGAAATTATTCTTTTGCAGAATCAATTTTCAAAAATAGAGTAACAGAAATAGAAGAAGACTTGCCCTATGTGATAGAGACATCTAATAGGGTTAAAAATCCTCAAATATATGAACATACATCTTTAGAGATGAATAAGTTTGTAAAACCGAAAAGTGTAAAAGGAGTTATTTTTTCTCCCCCATATGCTAATTGTTTTGATTATACAGAAATTTACAAGGTTGAATTATGGATGGGTGATTTTGTAAAAGAATATAGCGATCTTAAGAAATTAAGACAACGCGGAGTCAGGTCCCATTTAAATGGATACAAAATAAGCTTAGATAAAGATAAAAACTTGGTTTCCGAATTAACACTCCTGGTTGATGAATTGAAACAGGTTAAGTTGTGGGACAGCAGAATACCCATTATGGTTAGGAGTTATTTCGATGATATGTTTATGGCCATAGATCAGATATACAAAGCTCTAAAACCTGGTGGTTTTTGTTGTATTATAGTTAGTAATTCTGCTTATGGTGGCGTCATAGTTCCTACGGATTTATTATTAACAAAATACGCAAAAAAGATAGGTTTTAAAGTAAAGGAATTAGACGTAGCTAGGTTTATTATCACAAGTTCACAGCAGTATAAAAAGACGGAGAAGCACAAGAAATATTTAAGAGAGACAATTATTCATCTTGTAAAATGATTTTTTATGATTGACAAAGTAATTGAAGTCGAAGAAATTCCTAAAAGCCCACAGGTAGGTGCTACTTTTCTAATTCGTGGTAATGGAATCTCAAACTATACCCATGGATTTTTTAAGTATCCGTGTAAATACATTCCCCATGTTCCGAGATGGTTCTTGAATGAATATGGAGACTCTAAAACAAAGAAACACGGCGTTTTAGACCCATTTGTTGGCTCGGGCACTACTTTAGTAGAAAGCAGTCTTTTGGGATACCCGTCTTATGGAATTGATATTGATCCTTTGAGTTGTCTTTTGTCAAAAGTTAAAACCACTAAATTTAGTAAGGGTGATATAGAGTTATTAAAAAGTATAGCCGAAGAATTTAAGATACGGTTAGAAAAAAATGCAATATCTGAATCTACAGTTTCTCGATATAAACCAAATTACACGATGTTGGATTATTGGTTTTCTCAGGACGCAATAAATAATTTATCTAAAATTAAATATCACATAGATTATTTTTATAAAAAAACTAATTCAAAACGCATAAGAAATTTTCTGATGATCGTTTTTGCTTCTATAATTCGGCGAGCCTCTTTGGCGGAAGAACAATCTCCTAAACCATATATATCTAAAAAAATAAAGAAAAGAGTTATTAAAGCAGACAAACTTTTTATTAGTGTGCTGGATAAATATATAAAGGCATTGACTGATTTTTCAGACTCTACGAAGCTATCATCTGCTAAATTAATAGGTTATGAAGCTAGAAACATAAACAAAAATTCAATTAGGAACGGACAGGTGCATTTAGCCATGACTTCGCCACCATATATAAATGCCTTTGATTATGTTAGATCCTTAAAATTAGAGAACATTTGGCTTGATTTAGTTGAAGAGAATAAATTGTCTGATTTTTATGATAAACAAGTCGGCACAGAAAAAATATCATCTGATCGCTATAATGAAAATTATCCTGCCACAGGATATTTATCGTTAGATAAAAAATTAAGAGAAATATATAAGATAGACAAAAAAAGGTCTTATGTTGTAGCTGATTTTTTCGAATCAATGAAAAGTAATTTGGGAGAAATTCGAAAGATACTTATTCCCGGCGGTTTTTATTGCATAGTGGTGGGCGATAGTCGAATAAGAAATGTTGAAATACCAACAAGTCAATATTTAATTGATATCGCAAAGTCGTTAAATTATAAATTAATAAATAATTTTTCGTATATAATTCGCAATCGTTATCTTAGGATTCCAAGAAAGGGGCGAGGTGGTTTTATACCGAAAGATTATATAATAGTTTTAAAAAAATAATATGCCTAGAACAAGAAGCCTAGAAATTTGGCACATACCAAAAAGACAAAATATCCATCAAATTATTGGGGCTGTTGAGATACTTTCCCAAGATGATTTTAATGGAAAATCTTGGACTTCCATGCGTCAAGAAAATTTTAATACCAAATTGGGAAGATGTGGCTTAACTAATACTGGCAGGCCATTATCACCATCTGCACGTAGGACGTTAGAAGCTCTAATGAAGTATCTCGGATTTATTTTTATAGATAACACAACAACCCCTCCCAGCGTAAACGTGACAAATGCCGGCTTTGAACTGCTTAAAAAGCATGGTTCTGTTTTAAATAGGAGAAGAAATTTGAGATTGGTTTATCAAAACAAAGAGGAGATTATAGAGTCGCCAATCGTAGAGCATCAGATGAATAAACTGCAGATTACAAATCCAGTTATAAGGGAGGACTGTGTTAATATTTTATTATTTCCTTTCAGAATAACATTAAGATTATTGTTAGAATTGGGCAAACTGACTAAGGAAGAGTTGGGTTATATAGTTTTTTCTATGAAGAGTGAGGACGAGTATGATTTGATTGTTGAAAAAATAAATACTTTTCGATCGCTACCCGATAACCGTAAAAACGCCGAGATAGAGGCTTTTAAGAAAACCGAACTTGGCAATTTGACGCTTGTGCAAGCACCAACCGCAACATATTATATGGGTTTATGTGTTGGCACTGGTTTATGTGAGAAAAACGGTGATGAATTATTGATTAGGCAAGATAAAGTAGCAGAAGTTGAAAAGATATTGAAAAAGTTTTCGGGAATTAAGCCATTTGATTTTGCTGATAATTTACGTTTATGGATTGATTATTATGGGAATGTTGAAAAATTGAGACCGCCTCTTTTGGTAAATATAAAATGCAAAAAGCCAATTTATACTTATGTGAGAGTTTCAGATACGGATGATAAAGAGCTGGAACGAGGAGTTATTTCAAAAGAAAAATCAGAGTTAAATTTTCCTTTATTTCTTGGCCAAAAATACAAATTTGAGTTTTTCAGTTTTTCTAATGCTCAAAAAATTCACGAGGAAATAGTAGAAGTTAAAAGTGATAAATTAATTTTTGATCCAAAATCATCTCAAGAGGCTGTTAGTAAATGGGATGAAAAATCAATAAATGCAAAGATTTTAGATTTAATTCAACACAGAGATTTTGACGCAGAATATTTGCAACATTTAGAAGTCGTTAAAAAAATTACCAAAAAAGACAATTTTAACACTTCATTATTACGTGGCGGTCGCTTAGAATATTTGTTTTACAGGTTATTATCAGTATTAAAAGAAAAGGGAACGATAGATGATGTTGTCTGGAATGGGCATTTGGATGATTTTGGTTTAGCTTACCCTGCCCCTGGTGGCAAGGAAGGCTACCCCGATGTTTATTTCTTTGTTGGCAAGAATTTGTTTGTTTTAGAATTGACTACTATAAGATCTAATTCTATGCAGTGGGCCGCAGAAGGGGCATCGGTTCATGATCACATTATGAATTTAATAAAAAGAGTTAATGGAAATTATAACGTAATCGGTTTATTTAGTGCCCCGGTCATTGCACCTCGTGTTGAGAATATGTTCGCTCATATATCGGCCAGAGAAAAAATACCTCACAAAGTAAAAATCATTTCTGAATTGCTTGATGAATTTAAAAAAGGCCGAGATGGTTTAAATGGGTTGATAGAAAACAAAAATTAGCCCGTAATATTAAAATGAATATGTAATATGCCTGCAGATAAAAGTAAAAAAAGCAATATCGCAATTTGGAAAATCGATACCACCATCGATTTATTCGCAGGCAAAAATACAGAAGAAATAATCAATATTATTAAAGATTCTTATACTAATGGTGAATTACGTGTTTTAGATTTAACAACAGGCAATTATAAAGATAAAAAAATAAAAGTTTTACAAAAAGTTAGATTTTCAAAGGGTTGGGTTGAGTTCCTTAAAAATTTATTACCAGATAATTTTTCAGAAGAACAAGAAAAAGAAACTTTTTATAATCTAAATAAAGACTTAATTCTTTTTGTTTTTGATGATAATGATATTTACGCCATAACGAGTGGTGCTGGTTATTTTGTTATTCAAAGCTATATAGATGAGCGTTTTCCATTTGAAGTTGCAAAAAGAATGTTAACAGGCGAATTTAAAAGTGCTGAAATGCGTGATTTAACTGGATTAGTTTACTCCCAGTCGAGAAATTTTAGAAGAAACTATAATTTTTCACAAAGAGAGGCATTTGGTAAAGTCTGGAAAAAACTTACTGGTAAAATTAATACTGAGATAGTTAAGGATAGCCAGTTTGTCGCTGATTTTTTGGCAGAAAACGAAAAAAAGTCTTTCAACGCTGACATAAAATCATCTTTTACTTTTAGGAAATCAATTAATCTTGAACAGGCAATTGATATAATTAAAGAAATTCAAAGTTTATTACAGAATACTTTAACTGAAGACCAGAAAAAAGCCTTTAGTTTTCTTGATACTCTTAAAGAAATAACAAACAAAAAAGATAAGGAGGAACTTAAGGATTGTTTATTGGAAAGTATATATAATTTTATAAAGTCAGAATCAACAGAATCAGATTTTGATTTTTGTCATCCAAAAGAGGTTGTCAAATTTTTACATGGTTCTAATTATGAAATATCTGATGATTTGTCTTGGGATGAAGCACCAGATGCTTCGGACGTATTAATAAAATTACGAGAAGCGGATGATAGGTTTATTGATAAGAGTAATCTTGAAAGTTTTAAGGATAAATTTCTAAAGTTGAGCTTATCATTTAAAGAAGACGATGATAATGAATATTGTATAACAGATGAGTTATGGAAATATTTTCATGGGGAAGTAGACTGTAATGATAAAAAATATTTTTTTATTGACGGTAAATGGTTCGAGGTGGTAGGTGATTTCCTGGAAAGATTATTTAAAGATTTTAAAGAAGAAATTTTTGGAGAAAAATCAATTTTGACTAATAAGATCCCATTTATAGATTGGACTTTTAGTGATGAGGGTAGTTTTAATTTGGAGCAGGCAAAACAGAATGATTTTTATTTTGGTGATAAGATATTTTTAAGAAAAAGCGAGAGAGGTAAAATAGAATTATTTGATCTTATATATTTAAAAGATAATAAGATTTTTTTAATTCAAGTTAAAGACGGTTTTGGCGCGTCTATCAGAGATGCTTGTTCTCAAGTTCAAATGGCGGCTGAAATTATCGAAAATAACTTGAGTTCTAATAATACCGTTGAGTTAGATAAATATTATGAAGAATTTGTTAAAAATGAGCAAAACAAAGATGTAAGTAAGGATGACTTTATGTCTATGCTTAAAAAAGACCGTTATTATGTTTTAGCTTTTGCCACTAAGGAAGAATTTTCAGAAAGTAATTACTCTGACAAAAAATTTCAATCAGAAATTGCAAAATTTGAAATATTAGTATTATCTCACGATTTTAGAGCTAACGAGAGAAAATTGCTAATTTCTAATATTAAACAACAAGAAAATTAATTTTTATGGTCGAAGTTCCATTTAAACACCCAATAAGCAAAAAAGAATTGGACGAATTAGCAGATAATGCCGAAAAGAATATAAAGCAATTGAGTAAAACTGTTTTGGAAGGACTGAAGCCCCCAGCCGGGGCTTATGCTTTTTTTAATCATAATGCTCACGCCTTATCTCGATTAGAAGATTGCCGAAAAATTTTAAATAGATTATATCGTCAAAGATATTTGCTGGTTGAATTAGCAGTTGAACGAGATCAAATAGAGCCAAAAGATTGGCCAGCTGGAACACCATATCCTGATAATGTCCAACAAATAATGAAACAAGAGCACAAAGTTAATGGGCTTACTCAATTGGACATGGAATCTTTTTACATTTTTGGAGGTATTCTGTTGGATCAGTGGGCTATGCAAGCAATATCTGTAGCCAATCTCTCGTTGAAAAAAAATCATCCATTTATTGAGCTACTTAATTTTTTTGAAGACGGAAATAATTCATTGCTTGATGACATATGGGATAAGCTTAAAAAAGAAATGCTATGGCTTCATTATCAATTACGATTTTACAGGAACAGATTTATTGTTCACGCAAATCGGCCGTGGCAACGCGGAACAACCAGATCGGTATATGGCGAGGACTATAATTTACATACCCCCACGCCTCCCGGCTGGATTGATGACGAAAAAATTGACGAGGAGATAAAATCACTAATTCATCTGGCCCCAGACAGAATACAAAATGCCAACGATGATTATTGGGAGAAAAATAGACCCGGTGCCTTAATTGAAAGGATTTTTGACAATATTGGCAGTATAAAGAAAAAAGAAGATCGTGAGAAAGTGGCAAGAATTTTTGCCCAAAAGGGCGGATCGACTCCCACTTTTCAAGTATTGGCTAAAAATTTATTATTTTTTGTTGCTGAAAGTATGGCATTACTTTGTGAATTGGCAAAAAATAATCTAAATACTATTGATTTAGGAAGGCCCCATATGACGAGTAAGGAAATGTGGGAGTCAAAAGATAAATAAAAATATGACGTCAAAAAATGACAATAGAATGGCTTGGATTAGGAATATAGAGAAACTACAAAAATCTTATAAAGATTCTTATTTTATCGAGCACGAAGTCGCAACCGAATGCCATATTCCTGGGGTCTTGGATTATGATAATGGTAAGATTCTATGCGGAGGGTTGACCTTGGAAAAAAATAAAGACGGACTTCGTCATTATCTTATAAGAATTCAGCACGCAAAATTAGAAGAACCATATTATAACGATAAAGCTGATAAAAAAGGATATTATTTTAGAGACGGTATCTTAGGAGAGTTGCTTTCTCTATTTTCTTTATTTTTTCAATGCAGATTTTATTTAGTTGCGAGTTATTCTGGCGAGCTTACAAATCACGGCCTAAAAATAAAAACGGATAATAAATTCATTTACAAATCTTGCAATAGCTTAATTCATCCTCAAATATTTAAAGATAACAAAAAAAGAAACTTTGCTATTGGATTATCGGATTTTCTAAACTCAATTAAAAAAATAAATTCTGAAAAGCATCAAGCGATAATATTGTCATCTTATCATTATGCCAAAGCATTAAAAGAAGTGGGAATAGACCAAGAAATGATTTTCATAAGATTGGTTTCGTCCATCGAGGCCTTATCTAAGAGTTTGATTTTAAAAAAGAAAGATAATCCATTAAATGACTGCGATTTTAAAAAACTTTTTGATAAGGCAAACTTATCCGAAGGAGAATCAAAGCAATTAAAGGAAATTTTAAAAGTTAATAAGCAAAATTTGATAAAAATAGAAAAATCTAAGTTTAAGTTTATTCGATTTATTGAAAAATATTCTACGGGTTGTTTTAAAGGAGGAAATTGGAAAGCTAAGCACGTAAAAATAAGCAAGAAAAATTTGCCAAAGACTTTAAAAAAGATTTATGATGCTCGATCCGAATATCTTCATAATGGCGAGGCAATGTATTTAAGCCAGATTTTACACGGGGGCGAAATGTGGGATACAGATCCCAGCTTAGGAATGATTATTGATAACAGAAAAGTCCCGGCTTCCAAAAAGTTGCCATACGGATATTGGTTTGAGAATATTGTTAGGTGTAGTCTTTTAAACTATTTAAAAGATCGGGCTAAGTTGAAATCCAAATAATTTCATAAATCGTTCAAATTCTTTTAATCCCTCTTTGGGGGTATCAATCTCTTATTTCCTCCCAATCGCTCGCCACAGGGGCAAACAGTGGGTAGAAACGGGGTAATTACACTCGCCATTCTCTCACGATTTTAAATTTCCAGTAGCCTCGATGTTCTTTAATCGCGGTTCTAAACTCGCGTATCACGGAGAGCTTAGCGACGAAAAGTAGAAACGCCCAGACGGGCGTTTTTGCTTTAAGTTATTTTTTATTATTAGCCGAGTTTATGGTTCTCCGCCAAAAAAGATTATTTATATTGACAATATCTATAAAATA